>JBBDIG010000046.1 GCA_040880525.1 Bacteroidia bacterium | reverse complement strand
AAATAGACCTAAACTCTTTTGAAAAATCTCTCCAAGAAATAGGGGGCTAAGACAATTCTTGGTAACCTATTACAGGTGGACGTGTCGCGGATTGAATAGTAGAAGTGTTATGAACTAAAAAGGTAACGATAGCAATACGATTCTCTATGTCGACATCACTTATGGTATATTGAAGGCTATGAGAACCGAGGTAAGTATAAATAAGATTTCCTGTCAAGCCAGCAGTTGCCAGAGTAGAATAGTCTTTAAGATATTTCCCAACGCCTTCAATACCACTTAAGTTGTATGGGTTTTGTCCTTCAATGGGTAATTGATCTATTCTCTTATTAAGCTGTTTAGCAATCTTATTCTTTGTTTGCTGTACATGTTCATGGTTTCGATACATCCCCGTGATTTTATCCCCTTCAATAAAGGTTCGAGATCTTGCGCCCGTACCAGTAAGCCATTCAACCCCTAATTCCCAAGGAGTGAAATTTTTATTGTCGGGCCTTCTTTCAAAGAAAAGAGCTGCCTTTTGAATTCCTAGATCTTCATCCTCATAGATAGACCAGTGTTCTTTTTTATTATCAATTGAATAGTTACCATCATCGTTTTTATGTATCCGACCTTTTACGTCATTTGATTTCTTATAATCCTTAGCCTCCTTTCTTGTCCCAAATAAGCCTAAAGGGTCTACGAAAATGATTGGGTTGTTATTAAACGTTACGTAACTCCCTTGCCATGGATAAGTTAACGGATCGATATTCCACCTTCTTCCTAGCCTGGAGTCATATTGCCAGTATTCTGCGGTATAACTGTTCCCTGCCCCGCTTATTTCATCATCCTTCTCCTGTCCATTAAACCCGTAACGATAGGTAGGGCTTGAGAAAGAGCGCCTTGTCATCACCATCCCGAACGGATAGTAGTCCTGGGCCGATAAAATATCCGCTTTATAGTAGGCAATAGCACCGAGAGCATCTTCCACCGCTAGTTTCTTATCCGTTATCACCGTGAGCACATTACCTAAATGGTTGGAAAGTTCATAATGTTTTTTGCCCACCAGTCGGTAGGCATTTTCCAAATCTACCTGCAACTCGCCAGTTCCATCCGGCCCGGAGACATTGTGCCAGTATATGGCTTCATCGCTACGCGCTATGCCAAGCCTGCTGCTGCCATACATAGGGTGCTCGCTGATGCGGAAAAAGTCCGTCAGCGCATCTGTGTGGGTGGTGATGGCTGCCAGCACCGCGTCAGCCGTGGCCTGGTCGTAATGAGATGCTATATGGCTCAATACGTCTTCCAGATCATAAAGCGAGGCAATGGTGGAACGGTATACTGCTTCCAGTTGATCTACGATAATACTGAGAAAATCAGCATTGTCCTCGTCATAGAGTAGTGTGAGCAACGATTCTAAATTCGCATAAGAGCTGAGCGCAGCCTCAATCGCATCCCGGTTCCAACTCAGCAACAATCCATACATTCCACAATCTCCGTGGGCAGCATTCATCCACGAAACCACTATGCTGAGGTCGTATGCCGCATTTATATAGCTAAAGAATGTACTCCCTGCACCCTGGCTTTCTATATTATAGATTACGTGTTTAGCTGCTTCAAGATATACAGGTTGTAAGGTTAGAAAATTTGCATTGTCCGCAGCAGGGATGCCTTGCAGGTGCATTACCATGCAAGGAATATCGCCCGGAGAGCAAGGGCCGGGAAATGGAAAGAAGTTATCATACAGATCGCTAAACGTCATATAATCCATCTGCGAAAGATCTCCGATAAATGAGGATCCTCCATTTATATATGACTCAATTAATGGCTGTGGCTGCTGGTCAAAGATGATCTGGAGCAACCCAACGGCATACATCTCATTGCGATATCATGCTATAATATAAACCCTGTAAATTCCAGAATTCCCGAAATGTTTGTCATTCCCGTGAAGGCTGTAATCTCCGATTGTAAAAGCAGCTACGGAACCCTTGCAAGGGCTTCAAGCGCAGGAGATTCCTGATATTCCACTATCGCGAAATTCAGGAATGAGTCAGCTTTGTTTGTACTTCAGGATTTTAGCGCTTTTGCAGTATAACTATCCTGGCTCGCCTTGTTATAATATCCGCTGCCAGTATACGGTCGTTTTTTCTCATGGTCGCGGCAGGCATCGGAGCAGGCGCCCTCCCACTCCCATCCGCATTTTTCGCACATCACGAATTGATCATTGCACAGGGGATTGGCGCAGTTCACCATCCTGGAGGTCTTCTCCCCGCAATGAGCGCAGGTGGAGACCAGTGTTGGATTTACCTGATTCACATCTACTGAAATCCGCTCATCAAATACGTAGCATTTGCCATCGAAATTCTCTCCGCCCGCTTCTTTGCCATAATTCAGGATACCGCCCTTGAGCTGGTAAACATCCCTGAATCCTTTCTTTAACAGCAGCGCAGAAGCCTTTTCGCACTTGATGCCGCCAGTGCAGTAGGTCACTACTGTTTTGTCTTTGTATTGCTCAAGTTCCTGCAACTTGTCGGGGAATTCGCGGAAGTTCTCCATATCCAGCGTTACGGCCTTCCTGAAGCGGCCCAGGGTATGTTCGTAATTAGAGCGCACATCCAGCACCACCACATCATCGCGGTCCATCATCTCGCGGAAATCTTTTGGTTCAAGGTGCTTTCCGGTTTCTTTATATGGCTTAATGTCGTCCGCTGCCGTCAATCCGGAATTGACAATTTCAGCCTTATAGCGTACATGCACCGTTTTAAAAACGTGCTGCTCCGTTTGGTGCACCTTAAATGAAATGCCAGGAAAATAGGGCAAAGAACGCAAGTAGTCCATGTATTTTTCGGCTATCGCCTGCGGGGCAGATACTGTCCCGTTTATGCCCTCATCTGCCACGATAATGCGACCACGCAAACCGATGGATTTGCAGTAGGCAAGATGTTTCTCAGCAAATTCTCCGGCATTGGGGAGTGCCGTATAATAGTAATAAGCTAATGTTAGAAAATCGTTGTTCTTCGCCATTTACTTTTTAAATTTTGGCTGTGCAAAATTAGCAAGTTCGGTTAAAAAAGTCAGGCATTTTTGAATGACCGATAGGAGTCTGTCAGGAAGCATCCAAAAAGAACATTCATCAAATCAGGTATTCCACAAGTAGCTGAAATGTGAGATGTAGAAGTTGATTGGATGTAATTAGAGGTTCCTCCATAAGTTTTCTTCGCCATATTTTTACACCTGAAAGGTCAAGAGGCATCACTGCAAGACTTACGGGCCTTACCTGAAAAGAATAACTAACATTATGAAAATTCAATATATTACCAACAAAGCAGGCGAACAAAAAGCTGTAATTGTTCCCCTGGAAGAATGTGAATACCTCAATCAGGAAAATACCTTATTGCAGAAGAAATCAAGAGCGCTGATAGGGATAAAAGCTGCCATGAAGGAGGTAAATCAAATTCGTGAAGGGAAAGAAAAAAAGGGTAGAACCTTATGCACCATTTTGGATGAAAGCTGAAGTTCACACCACCCGTAATGAATTACTCAAATAAAAGAAAAAAATAAAAGTAGTTCTATCC
Organism: Bacteroidia bacterium; assembly: GCA_040880525.1. Lineage (NCBI taxonomy): Bacteria > Pseudomonadati > Bacteroidota > Bacteroidia > Bacteroidia bacterium. The sequence goes on along the minus strand of JBBDIG010000046.1, from coordinate 14,054 downwards.
TAAATATGGTGGAATATATAACAGTCACCTAAATCTCCCAATGGTGGACTCGTTCAATGCCCTACGCTACGGAGCAGGGCTGGCATGGCCATAAAGCAAATTCCAGCAGAAAATTTAACTGTCTTTCCATTAAAATACAGTAGAACCTTAAAGTTTAAATTACTGCCCCTACTCCTCCCCTTCTTCAAAATTGAACATGCCGCTGATCAGGTCTTTAAATGCCGTATTTCCCTTTAGAAATTCTTTGCCCAGAAGTGAATATTCTGCAAGGCCATGCAGTGCGAATTCCATGAAAAAATAAGTCTTTTCATGCGTGAGGCCAGGCACAGATCGCGCTACGAGTTTTCGCAAGCCGGGCACATCATCCAGTTTTTTATAATATTCCATTTTGCCTATGTTGCCAGGAATATCCACAATGTTTCCTTTCCCAAACCAACTGACTATTTTTTGATATGGATTATTTAATTCACTTCGTTTGAATTTATCGGGATCCGGAAAATAATTAATGAACTGCTTGCGGATGGCTTTGCCAATGAGGAGCTGCGCCACGTTAGCCGGGCCTTCCTGCTCGCCTTCATATACCAGTTCTATTTTGCCGGTAATGGATGGAATAACGCCCATGAAATCTGCCATCCTCACGAAATCCTCTTTTTCGTTATTCAGCAACATGCGGTATTCGGCCGCGCTCAGGAGGTTTTCGTATGCAGAAATAGTGAGGCGTGCTGAAACGCCACTCTTGGAATCTACGTATTCGCTCTCTCTCGCCTGGAACGCAATTTCTTCCACCAGATCTTCAGTCGGTTCGAATATCTGCACCCTCTTTTTTGTTTCGTCTGAAATGCGTGCCTCCTGCCGGGTAATTTGCCTGGAGACATCTATGCTTGCCGGATAGTGCGTCAGAATCTGAGAATCAATACGATCCTTGAGGGGTGTAACGATGCTGCCGCGGTTGGTATAATCTTCAGGGTTGGCAGTAAATACAAACATCAGGTCCAGCGGCATCCTCAGCTTGAAGCCGCGGATCTGGATATCGCCTTCCTGCAAAATATTGAACAGCGCCACCTGGATGCGTGGCTGCAGGTCAGGCAATTCATTGATGGCGAAAATACCACGATTTGCCCGTGGGATCAGCCCAAAATGGATGACCCGCTCATCCGCATAGCTCAATTTCATGGAAGCCGCTTTTATAGGATCAAGGTCCCCGATCAGGTCTGCAACGCTGACGTCAGGTGTGGCAAGTTTCTCCGTATAGCGCTCGTTTCGGTGAATCCAGGCGATGGGTGTCTTATCACCTTTTTCCGCTACCAAATCAACCGCATAGCGGCTCAGCGGTGCAAAAGGATTGTCGTTCAACTCGCTGCCCTCTACTACAGGCAGGTATTCATCGAGAAGTGAAATAAGCTGGCGGGCGATGCGGGTTTTTGCCTGGCCGCGCAGCCCCAGGAGGTTAATGTCGTGGCGGGAAAGGATGGCGCGCTGAATATCAGGGATCACAGTCTCTTCATATCCAATGATGCCGGGAAATATTTTTTCCTTGTTCTTCAGCTTTGCCACGAGGTTTTCGCGCATTTCTTCCTTTACGGGTCTGGGCTTATAGCCGGACGCTTTCAGTGCTTCAAGCGTACGAATTCCCTGGATTTGGTCTTTTTGCATAGGAGGTCAAAAGTAGGGTTTGCTAACGAAGCCGAAAGGTGAATGTTTGGAAACGCTGGCAGCCTGCCGGCTATCGCGTTCTCTTTCTCCGGTTTCTGATGTAGTCTTCAAAAATATACTCTCCCAACCCTTCGAGGCTCGAATAAAATGCGCGCCCGTGGTTGATCTCAGTAAATTCTCTGACGAACTTTTGCAGAAAAGGATCGGAGGCTACCATGAAGGTAGTGATGGGAATTTTCAATGCACGGCATTGCGCTGCCAGGTTCATTGTCCGGTTCATGATCTTCCGGTCCAGGCCAAAGCTATTCTTATAATAATGACCACCTTCCTTAATGCAGGTGGGTTTTCCATCAGTGATCATAAAGATCTGCTTGTTCTGCGTTTTTCTCCTGCGCAGTAAGTCCATTGCCAGTTCCAATCCTGCCACTGTATTGGTATGGAAAGGTCCAACCTGCAGGTAAGGCAAGTCCTTTACCTCAATTTGCCAGGCATCATTCCCAAACACAAGAATATCCAGCGTGTCTTTGGGATATTTTCTGCTGATCAGTTCGGAAAGCGCCATTGCCACTTTCTTGGCGGGTGTGATGCGGTCTTCTCCATAAAGGATCATGGAGTGCGAAATATCAATCATAAGGATGGTGGAAGTAATGCTTTTATGCTCGTGCTCACGGACTTCAAGATCGTCTTCAGTGAGCATGAATTCGTTCACTCCATGATTGATCTGAGCATTCCGCAGGGATTCCGTCATGGCGATATTATCCAGCGAATCGCCAAATTGAAAGCTCCTGTGCTCGCTGGTCGTTTCATCTCCCATTCCGGCATAGGGCGTATTGTGGTTGCCGGGCCCGCCCTTTTTAAGTTTTCCAAATATTTCATCCAAAGACCGTTGCCGGATGCTGCGCTCCGACTTTGCCGTTATGACAATGGTTCCGTTGGGTTCATCATCCTTAATGAAACCTTTTTCTTTCAGTTCCTTAATAAAATCGCCCATGCCGTATTCATCGTCAGTGAGTGCATGTTCACGGTCCAGCATGTTCATCCATTCCATCGCTTCAGCCACATCGCCCGAAGTATATACCAGCACCTGCATGAATAAATCCAACAGCCGCTCAAAAGGCGCCTTCTTGTTTTTATCAGGAATAAATCGTGTAAATCGATAACCGCTCATCGTTTGGGTTTTTGATTTTATATTGATAATTATAACAGCATTATATGCGAATTTTCTGCCCTGCCGTTTTGAAAAATTATTCCTGGCACCTTCTGATTTTATCTGCCTTCTTACCGCTGTTCCGGGTCAAATTGTTCATATTATAAAAATAAAACAATTTCAAATAAAAAAATCCGGTGTACCCGGGAATATTCAATTCCAGATATACCGGCCATTCCTGAAAAACGCAATTACCGGATAAATATCTTTTGCACAGCATTCTCCGTTTCGGAAGCAACCCGCAGAAAATAAATTCCTGATTCCAGGCCATTCGCGTTGAAGCTGCGGAAATGGCTTCCCGAAGCGAAAAAGCTCCTGTCAAACTCCCTGATCTGCCTGCCCTGAAGATCCACCAACTCAATGGCAAGTAGTGCCTGATGCGTCAATTTAAACTTCACATGGAATACATCCCGGGTTACTGTTGGAAACACTTCCATTCCATAAGTATTTTCATTATCCCGGATGGAAACCAATCCATCAAGTACAAAGGAGTTGGCATATATAAAATCTCCGAATGAGGTTCCGTCACCATTTCCGCTGTTAGCGGCCGCATAAAAAGTAAGAGCACCGGCCGGTGAAGCGGGGGCTGTCCACCCTAGTGCCCATTCATGGCCTGTGCCGGGAAAGAATGATTCAGGCATGGTGTGCGTTGCGTAAGTACGGAGATTCCCACCTATCAATGAATTGGTGGTTTTCATATCAGGTGAAAGGGTAAAGCTGCCTCTTGAAGTGCCATCGTTATCCAGCGCCACCAACTGAAAACCGCCCACTAATTCAGTAGTTTGGGATGTAGCCGCTTTTAAAGAGATGGTTATGGTATAATCTTCTCCTGCCGTGTAGCTTGTCACAGGCCCATCCATATCTTCAATGGAAATCGAAACACTCCCCCCGCCAGAGTTAAGCGGATTAGAAGTGTGGCAGGAAGAATTTGCGCACACGCTCTCACCCGGAGCATTGGTGTGTCCTGAAGGAGCGCCCGTTGGGCTGGTCCGGCTTTCAGAGACATAAAAAAGTGCAATTACTATTATGGTGAAACCTGTAAAAATTCTTTTTCTCATTTTGCTGTAATTTAATATTCTGCTAATTGTTATTTCTGAGCAGCCAAAAATAACGATAAATCCCAAGGAGTTTAAGGTTTAATTTCTGAGGCAGATTGTATTAAATGCACAATACTGACAAACGGTTGTATCCGTAGTTTGGACAAAGGCCGGTGCTGTAAAAACTTCCTGTATCAGGTTGGAAAGATATATTTCAAATTGTTCCAGATCTTCCTTACTCAGCACCTTTTCTTGCTTTGGAAAGGAAGAATACCCTTTTGCCACCTGCTTTAAAGGTAATACAGCCGGGATCAGCCGTGTTTCTCCCGAGATTCGGTAATAGAGATAAGCGTAAAAATAGACCTGAAATGCCTCTTTATTGGTTACTGAAATTTCCGGCTCCTCACCCGGCAGAAACCTGAAGGTACTTACGTTTCCCGTTTTGTAATCCACAATGCGGGTTCCTTCGCTGCTGCGATCTATACGGTCAATCTTACCGTACAATTTTACATTCGTTCCCTTTGGAAGGGCATGCTCCACTGAGGCCTCATACTCCAGTGCCAGAAGTTCAAATTCCGGCAACCGGCTATCTGCCTGCAAAGTCATTTCCACCAGAAACCGCAGCGTTTCGGCATCAAAGAAGTTCCGGTTCTCCATTGCCTGGCCATAATCCCTGTCCGCCTTTCGGAATCCGTGCTTAATCGCATCTGTTACCGCATTCTTCATTTGCTCAAAATCCCCGCGAACCAGTTTCTTTCCTGTTTGATCCTTGTACAAATATTCCATTGCATCATGATAAATACTGCCAAATTCGCTGGCCTCCAGTTCCTGCGTCAATTCATCTTCCTCCTTCAATTTCATGACGTAATGCAGGTAAAATTTTAAGGGGCAAAGGGCATACATGATCAATGCGCTGGCAGACAGGCCCCGCTCGCTCACGATTGCCTGTAATTTCCGGGTTATTTCATCTGTCCGCTCAATGGCGATGGATCGCGGAGGTTTGGCAGAAACCGGACTTGAGTAAAGAAATTTCTTCAGTTGCAGACGAGGATTTGCCGGAGCCAGCAATTGCTCTACCTGCAATAAAAAGCGACTTTTTTCGCCAGTTCCCAATGAACCGGCCTCAGTTGTATAAAACAGGCGAACATTAACCCCCCGCTGCAGCAACCGGTAAAAATGATAAGCATAAAGTGCTGACTGCTCCTCATGCGATGGCAGATGATGCGCCTTTCGCAGGTCGTACGGAATAAAGCTTTGGTTCCGGCTCCCGGAAGGAAGACTGCCCTCATTCACAGAAAGAATGTATACGTCCTCGAAATCAAGGGTCCTGGTTTCTAGCATTCCCATCACCTGAAGACCTTTCAACGGTTCACCGCTAAAAGGAAGGCTGGCGCTACTCACAATCTCCCGGAACAACCGGCTAAAGGTTTTCTGCGGCATCTCCACACGATGTTGCGTCATCACATCGTGAAGGCGGTTCAGCAGTATTTTATATTGAAAGATAAATTCCTGTTCCAGTATTTGCGGCTTATTATCACTCGTGAGTGATACCCGGAGTTCATCCAGCAAAGCCGAGAAAAGCGAGGCTGCTTCATCAGGAGTAGCCGGCAGGGAGAAAATCAAACTGAGGACCGGATCATCACAAGTTAAATCTACAGCATCAATATAAAACGTTTGTCCGCGCCTGATCTCCCTGCTCAGCTTTTCGGTCTGCTCGTGCCTCACCTGGCGCAGATAAGGATGGCTCAGCAGCGCCATAACATCTTTATAAAAGAAGCTGTGTTTGCCCGCTTTTTCCCTTGCATTGCTATGAAGTTGGCCCATCGAGTCGAAAAGGCTGAAGAGCGGAGAAAACCGCAAAGGATAGCCCATCGTCACGTTCACATCCCGGATGGCTGCGGGCAGGGAATGCAGCACGGGGAAAAGCAAACCCTGATCGGCCAGCACGACTGCCGTATTTTCCCAGCGGGGCTGCCCTTCTTCAGCCTGTTTTTCCAGTTCCGATGCAAGTGCCGTGGCTTGCTCCGTCTTCAGGGAAGTACCAATCATGCTTACATGTTTCGTCTCAGTGGTAAGATGCGGTTCCAGCCATTGCACCTCGGGCAGCTTCCATTCTTTGATATACTTCCGGATGAACCGGCCTGCTTCATGTTGCGGATCATCGAGAAAATATGGATCAGCGTCAAAAAATACGGTAGCCTTTCGTTGTGCAGCCAATCCCTTTATAATCACTTCTTCGGCAGTTGACAACGCATTGAAACCGGCAAAATAAAGTTGGCTGTAATGGGTATTGAATTTCTCGGTGGAAACCGCCTCGGCCATCCAGCGATAAGCCATTCCTTCGTATCCCTGGCGGGCGTTTCTGAGTTGCTCCGCGAGTTCGTTATAAAGGATACCGGCCAGTTCCCATAAACGGTAAAACCGCTGCTGCACCGGCTTTGGATCTTCCGTTTCCATTTCCTGCCAAAATTTTATAGCAGAAGGTTCCCACTGTTCTATTTCTTTTACTTCTTTCAGGTTTTGAAATAATCTGTCAGCATTTACCATGTAACGGTCCACCTCATCAAAATCCTTCAGGAGCATTTGTCCCCAGGGATAAAATTTATCAAAGGGCTCCTCCGGTTGATGTTTTTGGTAGATGCTGAACAGCATAAAGTTCAGCTCCAGCGGATCGAGAATTTGATGCGGATAGCGCTCTTCCACAAAATCCTGCAACGACATAAGGGCCGGCATCCACACCGGCTTTTCGATGATCTGTGAAAGATGCTGCCTGAAGAAAACAGTAGCTCTACGTGAAGGCAGTATAACGCATACCTCATCCAGCTTGTCCTTGTGGCGGTGGACAACCTCGGCAGCGAGACGTTTAAGAAATGGAATGGAGGACATATCTGGTAATGGGCCGGCAGCCTTGAATGGCTGATGAACGAATCTGCGAATATTTCGATTTTCTGAGAGAAAGCAGCCAATATTCTTCTGAACGGGAATATTCCTGACAGGAATCACAGCAGCTCTTGCCAGCACAAATCCATTCAACAAATAATGATCGCACCCATAGCCCACGGTTTCAACCGTGGGAAAATCGTGATTAGAAAACCCCTCTCTATGCAGATTGAAAGGGAATAGATAATCTCAGACCCGCCCGCGCCAACTCGGTATTCGGAAATACGGCACGCGCTTCTTTCAGCAACTCCTCCAGATTTTTGTAGCGGGATGAAAAATGGCTGATGATAAGTTGCTTCGCATTTGTCTGCCTGGCCGCCATTGCTGCTTCACCGGTAGTGGAGTGCAGTGTTTTTTCCGCTAAATCAAGATGTTGATTTCTGAAAGTAGCCTCATGATAAAGGAGGTCGGCTCCTGCAATCTGGCTGAAATATTTGTCGCTGCAGCGAGTGTCAGAGAGGCAGGCATAAGTACGGGGCGGTGGTGGTGGATAAGTAAATTCCCGGAAAGAATACCGTTTCCCGTCATCATCCTGAAAATCCTCTCCCCTGCGGAAATAACTATAAGCCTGAACAGGCAGGTTTTCCTTTGCAAAAGCCTCCTGGTTGATCTTGAATGAATGGGGTTTCTCCCTGAAGATAAATCCTGCTGTGGGAATGCGGTGCAACAGCGGGACCGTCTCTACCGTGCATTCCGGCAAATCGAGGATCACCTTGGGCTGTTCTATTTCAAGCTCCTCAAAAATAAGCTCGTATTGCATTTTAAGGCCGGAGTGACGCATGTTTACCATCACAATTTCTTCCAGACCCGCAGGGCCGTAAATGGTGAGTGCCGATGATCGCCTCTGAAGGTTCTGCGTACATATCCATCCGATGAGGCCCAGGTAGTGATCCGGGTGAAGGTGGCTGATGAAAACGTGGCTGATGCGGCTTGCCCTTACTCCATAGCGCAGCAATTGCACCTGCATTCCTTCGCCTGCATCCACCATGAAATAGTTTTCCTGAAGTCGAATTATCTGCCCTGAAGGAAAGCGGTCAAGCGTGGGCGTTGCGGAACTATTGCCCAGAATTAGAATCTCGAATGGCATAGCGCTCAATACAAAATATTATATGCTGGTCCGGCAATTTTCATTTTTCCAGGCCTGGCCGGGTGTAACAGGAAAACAATTACGGAAGCTACTTCTATCTGGAAATCGTCATTCTTCGCGTCAATTCCTCATCTCCATATTTGAGCCTGTAGAAATACATTCCGGGCGTCAGATCCTCGTTTTTGAATTCCACCTTGTTGAGTCCGGGATTCCCCTGGATGTATTGCCGAAATACTTCGCGGCCCACAAGATTGAAAATACTGAGCGATACCTGGTTATAATCTGGCAACATAAAGGAGAAAATGGTGGATGTTTTAAATGGATTGGGGTAATTCTGCAACAGCTTCAGGGTCTGCACATCTTCATTTATTCCATCCGGGTTCTGAATAATAAATTCAATAGAATCCACCGAACTCATGGTAACCACATTTCCGAAAAGAGTAACATAGCCCCTGACGGTAACCAACACATACCGGGAGCCCTGCATGGAAGCATCCGGCAGGCCCTGCACGTTCACACATCCAACTCCGCCACCAGGATATGTACAGCCCGGAATATTGCAGGTATACGAAAAACCCTGCGGCAGGCGGTCTACCTTTACGATGGTAATGCTGTCAATCTCAATATCATTTCCCATGTAAGTGGTGTCCTTCGGAAACCGGAGGGTAAGGTTCTCATCATACATTTGCCCCACAGTAGCAGGAATAACGGGTTTTGGATAAATACCCACTTCCTTCTTGGTAGTATCAGGCTGGCAAGGTTGCGCTTGCACAAAACCAGGCGAGATGATCGCTATAGCAAGTATTAGTAAAATTAGTTTCATTTGATTGTATTTTTCTTTTAAAACGTTTCAATTTAATAAAGCAACTCCTCATCCTCTTCATCTTCATCCAGAAACTCCTGCTCCAGTTCTTCCATGAAGATGTAATCTCTCGCCTCTTCCAGCGAATCAGTGAACATGATGCCCATATCCTCAAGGATATCCGCAACATCTTCATTGGGTTTAGCTACTACCACATTACCTCCTTTTACGGTGGCATCCAATGAAATTTTCTCCACCATCGCGACAAATGAGGAATTGGGCTGTTCAACTTTCTGAACCAGCAGAATAAAATTCTTTTCACCCTTCTTTAGGAATCCAGTCGTAAGCTGTACGGCCTTTTCAAGCATCTCTGAATCAGGTTCAGCTTTCAGTGTTACAAGAACAAACTTTTCTTGTTGTTGAAATGTAAGGGACATAGCGGTTTTGAAATGTTGCTCCAAAATTCAACAAAAAAATGATGCGAGAAAAGAGACACAATGCAGGTTTCAGGATAATTTTACATGAACTCCTTCATGTGAATACATCGTTTAAATTTGCCCACTCTTTCCCCCGTTTCATTCAATAATCCAAGCTATGATTACAGTAGACAATTTCAACTATGCAGGTGCCAGGGTGCTGACGCGTGTAGACTTTAACGTGCCCCTGAGCAATGACTTCCGGATAGAAGACGATACGCGAATAACAGCCACCCTGCCTACATTAAAAAAAATTCTGGATGATGGTGGCCGGCTGGTGCTCATGTCCCACCTGGGAAGACCCAAAGATGGGCCTGAGGAAGCTTTTTCGCTGAAGCACCTGGTGTCCCATTTGTCTGAGCTTCTGCGTTGCAAAGTCCATTTTGTGGATGATTGCGTGGGCGCGAAAGCTGGTGGCGCTTCAGAAAACCTGAAAGACGGAGAAGTCCTGCTATTGGAAAACCTGAGGTTCCATCCTGAAGAAACAGCAGGGGATATTGAATTTGCGAAACAACTTGCAGCAAATGGCGACTATTACGTGAATGATGCATTCGGAGCCGCTCATCGCGAACATGCCTCCACCTGTATCATTGCCAGGTTTTTCCCAGCGAAAAGAGCTTTCGGATACCTGATGGCTTCAGAGGTAGCGAACCTTGACCGGTTACTACAAAGCGATGAGCACCCATTTACCGCAATTATAGGTGGTGCGAAGGTTTCGGATAAAATTCTGGTGCTTGATGAAATGGTACAAAAAGCCGATTACCTCCTCATCGGGGGCGCGATGGCCTATACTTTTATCCGCGCGTGGGACGGCAAAACCGGCAGTTCCAAAGTAGAGGAAGACCGGATCAACCTTGCCAAGGACTTCCTGGCAGTGGCCGAAAGTTCAGATTGCAGGCTGATGCTGCCCAGAGACAGCGTAGCCGCCAACGATTTCAGGGCGGATGCTGACACACGGATCACTGACAGTTTCCACATCCCCTCCGGCTGGATGGGTCTGGACATTGGTCCGGAAGCCAGGAAAGAATATGCTGCGATCATTGCCAAATCCAGGTTAATTCTCTGGAACGGACCTATGGGCGTATTTGAAATGGAGCAATTCCGGGCAGGCACCCTTACCATTGCCGAGGCCATAGCCGATGCCACGGATGATGGCGCTTACAGCCTGATCGGTGGCGGAGATTCGGTTTCAGCCATAAACCGCTTTGGCTTGCAGGACCGGGTCAGCTACATTTCCACGGGTGGAGGCGCTATGCTGGAATATATCCAGGGCGAAGATCTGCCGGGCGTCAAAGCCATTCTCGGATCTCATCATTCATAGTGTATTGTATTTATTCCTGAACATTTATGGTTTTTTGAAGGCGGTAAAATTCCCGGATTGGCAAACTGAGAAAACAATCCTGACCTGCGGATTTTCCTGCAATTGGTCACCCCGCCTGTCCTGTTTTTAACTTGCGCCCCTTCAGACGAAAAGACATAGATATGCAACAGAGCATCACCGGCAGTACAACCAAACTTCCCGGAATCGGGACAAGCATTTTCGCAGTCATGTCTGGCCTTGCCAATGAATGCGGAGCCATCAATCTCTCTCAGGGGTTCCCTGATTTTGAATGTCCGCCACACCTTGTGGAACTTGTAGCGAAATATCTCCGGGAAGGAAAAAATCAATATGCACCCATGCCGGGGCTGCCAGCGCTCAAAGAGGAGATAGCCCTGAAAACGCAGAAACTATATGGTACCAGTTATGATCCTGACAAAGAAATCACCATTACATCAGGGGCTACCGAAGCCATTTATGCTGCCATTACTTCGGTAGTGAAGGAAGATGATGAAGTGCTGATTTTTGAACCGGCTTATGACAGCTATGTGCCCTCCATCCTGCTGAACCGGGGCAAGCCGCGCTATGTCCGGCTGGAACCGCCTCATTACAAAATAAACTGGGAAGAGGTGAAAAAAGAGATCAGCTACCGCACCCGCGCCATTATCCTGAACTCTCCCCACAATCCCACCGGCACCGTGCTGAGCAGTGAGGATATAAAACAGTTGGAGAAACTGGTGAGCGGTACCGATATTATCATCATAAGCGATGAGGTCTATGAGCACATCATTTTCGACAAGATTGCACACCACAGCATTTGCCGTTATCCTTCCCTTGCCGGTCGCAGTTTTGTTATTTTTTCATTTGGAAAAACCTATCACAATACCGGTTGGAAAATGGGATATGTACTGGCACCTTCCGGCCTGATGACGGAATTCCGGAAAGTATTTCAGTATCTCCAATATTCCTCCTGCACGCCTTTTCAATATGCGTTTGCTGATTTTATGAAGGACGAAGCCCACTATCTCTCGCTGCCGGATTTTTATCAGAATAAACGGGATTTATTTGCTCAGGCAGTAGAGGCCAGCCGGTTTCAGCTTGTTCCTTGCCACGGCACCTATTTTCAGTGCCTGGACTACAGCGCAATAAGCGATGAACCTGACCGTCAATTTGCGGAGCACCTGACGCGCGAATTCAAAATTGCCAGCATTCCCATTTCCGTTTTTTACCATGAAAAAATTGACAACCAAATTTTGCGGTTTTGCTTCGCGAAATCAGAAGAAACCCTGAAAAAAGCCGGAGAACTGCTATGCAAGATCTGAACATTGCCCTGATACAAACACGGTTGGAATGGGAAGATAAAAAAGCCAACCTGCGGAATTTCGGGGAGAAGCTGCGTTCGATAAGCAGTGAAACCCAACTCGTGGTGCTGCCGGAAATGTTCAGCACGGGATTTAGCATGAGGCCCGAAAAACTGGCCGAAGATATGGATGGGCCGACCGTGCAATGGATGAAAGAACAGGCATCAAGGCAAAACATAACACTGACCGGCAGCATCATTATCGGCAAAGATGGAAAATATTTTAACCGTCTTATCTGGATGCGCCCGGATGGAAGTTTTGAGACCTATGATAAGCGACATCTTTTCAGCATGGCAAAAGAAGAGGCACATTATACGGCTGGCGATCAAAAGCTGATCGTGGAGTTGAATGGCTGGAAAATCTGCCCTATGGTATGTTACGACCTCCGGTTCCCCGTGTGGATAAGGAATACCGAACTATATGACTGCCTCATTTTCGTGGCAAACTGGCCCGAACGCAGGGCAAATCATTGGGAACTCCTGCTGCAGGCGCGCGCTATCGAGAACCAATGTTTTGTGGCAGGGGTAAACCGGGTGGGCACAGATGGAAATGAGGTGGAATATGACGGCCGCTCGGCCATATACAGCCCCACAGGAGATTGCCTGGCACAAATGAAACACCAGCAAGGGATCATCTACGCTCAACTGGAAAAAACCAGCATCACCAAAGTAAGGCGTTACATGCCTTTTCTTCAGGACCGGGATACTTTTGATATAGAATTGGAGAAGTGAGGCAAGAGTATTTTAGGCCTCTGTTTCATGGAGCGAAAACGGTGCGGGGGATGGCCAGAAGTGGGTATTTACAATAGCCTAAGAAAGACCGACATACCAACCTTTGCGGGCAATGCAACCAAAGAACATGCGCGGTGTGCCAAACAACCTGCGGCATTCTTCCTTGCTCGATACCACAGGAAGCTGCTTGACTTCCTTCATAGATGGGAGATGAATAGCCCTGTCTTCCCGTCCAAACAGCCGGAACAGGTAACGTAGCCCATACACCGTGTGCTTGAAATAAGAGGCACTGGGATTTTGCTGCTGTTTCATCAGCATGAGATAATCTTCAATCTGATCGCCTTTGAAGTTCCAGCGGAGTTTTGTGGTAGTACAGGCTTACCTTGGCAATAGACCGCCCGTAGTTGAGAAGTGTGCTTTTAGAATAGCCGCCATTGGTGATTTTTGTCCGCAGCTTTTTGTACATTTGGCCGAAGCCAGGTACATCCTGGCATGCCTGTCCAATCAGGGTCTTGCCGCTGATCCGGACACTTTTTTTAAAGAGCTCATAACAACGTGATTTAATCGGTTAAAAAATCTTTAAGTTATGAGCTTTTTTTTGTTTTTAAAAGCTACCGAAGGTTTAGTGCAACAGCGGGCATAGGTAATGGCAGCTGACACGATAAAAATGAACATTCAAACACATAACAACATTTGGTTTCGGTTGACAGTGACGACTTTCAAAACCGCCACTACCCATGCCCGCGAACCGTTGGCAAATATTTGAAATGAAACATCTGCTCTCCATAGTAATAATCTCAATTTTCGGACTGATATCCTATATTAATAATTCGGACTTGAATAACGAAAATACAGAAGGATCAACGTCCTATAAAGATGCTATTGACACACAAGTTGTTGACTCTACAGGCTGTATTTCAACAGGTTGTGAAACTAATTGCTGGGATGATATTATTTGCCCTAATGACACAATCCGATACAGAACCACTCAAGTCATGCAATACGTAGATGATAATTTAGCAAATGGCGAACCTAAGGTATTGGAATGTAGCTGTGGACGTAACTACTATATTCTTGGAAATGATACTATAGAAATTTATCTGTTCTTATATGGTTCGGGAGCGGGAGCCGTTTGGTACCGAATGTATAAAAAAGAAAAAGACGGAAAATTTGAACACCTTGAATCATTTAATCCTGAAAACGAAGGGTACGTTGAAGTTCTAAATTCTTTGCACTATGGAGTTAGGGATTTCATATTTGATGAAGTCCAGGGTCCGAAATACACTTTATCCTTCAATGGGACATACTTTGATACCATTGCAGTCGAGAGAAGAAAAAAATGAAAACATTTGCCAACTGAATAAGCGCTAAACGCTGGGATGCGCAACATTCCCTGCGGTTTAGCGCTTTGTTGCACTAAACCGGGAGCGGATTCAGCGGCT
>JBBDIG010000045.1 GCA_040880525.1 Bacteroidia bacterium | reverse complement strand
ATGTGTATCCCGTTAGCTTGAGAAATTAATGGAGTTTCTTCATATGGGGAATGGCTTACAACGGTTCTCGGCTATGGCAAGTGCGGGATTTCAAGGCACTTACTTGTCCGATTAGCAGCTAGTTTATTTTGTGTAATTACTTTCATTTTAGCACTTTAGCCCGCATTTGCTATAGCCGATGTTGTGGTGCGCTTTTTATTTTCATTCTTTCGTATGTCCAACTTACCTGAGTAAGAATCCTATCTTCAATTTCTGCTGGTGGATTTATAATAAATTGCTCAATATGTTCTGAAAACCTTTCTTTAGTTGTCTCGTTCTCCAACCATTCTGTTATTATTCTACTTAATTCAGTGCTTGCAAATGGACTTGAAAGTTCATCAGGTTTGTTGTCTTTAAATCCCCAATTTATGAGGTCGTTAAAATGTAGAACGCTTTCAGGTGTTGAATTGATAGTCCATTCGGCTAAAAGTATATGAATGTCAATTTTGATTTTATGAAGCATGACTAGTATTCCATCAATTCTTGCAAGTTCAGGTAATGAATAGACAGTCAAACAGTATTGGAAGAAAGCATTTGCAAACTCCTTTAATACATCTAATTCATCATTACTCCATTCGTCTTTGTCGTAGTAGTCAAACCTTGAGAATACGAGTTCTTCATCGTGGTGAAGAAATTTCAATTCTTTTGTCAACTCAAGAAATCTTGGCAAAAAGTGTTTAAATTCTTGAATGTCGGGTTTTTCAGTCTTTGCAGCTGTATTGTAGTCGTAAAGTAAGTCAAACGGAATATGGCGAACTGATAAGCTTACGAGTTCGGATTCTTGATTTTTAGTCAAGCAGCATTCAGTACAAGCGTCAAGAGGGGCTGTCGCTTTATACTTCTTAAATATCTCGTAAGATTTATCAATTATTTCTTCCAATTCTGTCGTCTTTTTCAAATGCACCACAACTCGTTTATATATCTGATAAAATCACATATAACACTCCGGTAAGGGCGTTATTGTGAGACTTTCTGCGTTTTTAGCCCTCGGCTCAAATATCCATGTTCTCAACCGGATTCTGAACATTATGAAGTGTTTTTTACTGATGTGGGTGTAGATCTCTGTCGTCTTTGAGCTGTGGTGGCCAAGAAGTTTCTGTATGACGAAAATGTCTGTGCCTTGCTCATGGAGATGGGTGGTATAACTGTGAGGAAGCGTATGCAACGAAACTCCCTTGCTAATCCCCACCCGCTTTATGCCCTGCTTTAAAATTTGTGAAAAGCTTTCAGGCGAATACCGCCCGCCTTTCTGCCCCTCGAAAATGTACTCCTTTGTCTTATATCCGCGCCAGTAATCCTCCAGTATTCGTAGTGTTTTCGGTGGCAGCACTACCATCCGGTCTTTCTTCCCTTTGCCTAGCCTCACTTTTAGCAACATTCTGCCCCCTTGAAGAATTCCTTGCCATCTATCCAGGCTTTTCCTTTGGCTGCTGCAAATATTTTCTTCACATTTTGAGGATTATTGCGCAAATACCAGCAACGGGGTGTACCACTCCATTCCGCACCAATGGTTTTTACGACCAGGTTCAATTCACGGTCTTTGGGAAAAACCAGGGAAATCTGTGGTTTTCCCTTGTGTACAAGATGCCGCAGTGCTATCCGCTTTTCGTCCATTTGGAATCGAATAATTTGAAATTTCCCTAATAAATCTGTCAGCTTACCGTACAGTTTCTGAAGTGACCGTTCCGCCAGGGCAGGCTTCGCCCCCGTGGGCCACAGGTTTTGAAAAATTCTCATTGCCGGTTGCCCATAAGGTTGTGCCTGGCGAAAATAGAATTATTCCCTTTCCTGAAGTTGATCTGTAGAATCACTTCACGTTCTTTCTGTGCGGCCAGGATTTCTTCCGCTTTTCGAAACTACAGTGGTGGTATGGGGCGGGAGAGGAGCGAGGGGTGCAGTAAATCCATATCAGGAAAAAGTAAAAAATGGAAGCCATCTCTACGTGGGTTCTTTTCCCGGGCTTCATCCGGAAGAAAATAGCCCATACCAAAAGGGTCATGAATAGCAGCCGTATTTTTTTATTCAGGAATTTTTTGGAACAGCCTGGCAAGGCGTTCCTTTTTCAGGATTTTCTGTTCCTGTTCTCCGGAGGCAATGAGCCGTTCGCCAACTTTTCCTTCATAGCGGCAAAGGATGCTGTTATCTTTTATCGAAATGACCTCAGCCGTAAATTCTACGGTTTGGCCAACGGCTGCAGGTGCGTGGTGGTACACGCTTACCATGGTGCCGATTCCTTCCTCATCCTCATCCTTCATTTCCAGTACGAAAAGGCGGCAGACCCATTCGGCATCGCGTGCCAGGGCAAAGGTGGCATACACCGGATGCACCGGTCCGCTCTCAAAAACTGCGGTATCCGCTGCCCGCACTTGGTGGCGGTATGTCTTTTTATCGCCCGGATTAAACAGGTTTTTCATAGTAAATAAAAGCTTTCCAGGTTTTTGCGAAATTTATCTGATCTGTCAGTTTTAACCGGGAACCGTGGCAGGGCCGGAGGGTTTTTGCATGTATTTGTAAAGGATGCCGCGGTGCGGGGCAAAGAGCAATGCGAGGGCAAAGAGAAAACCTGCCACAGTTGCCATAGCTCCGGCAATGGATCCATTGATTGACACGGCCAGGTAGTAACCGCCCACTGCTGAAACGATCCCGGCCAGCGCAGAAATAAACAGCATTTTTCTGAAATCATCCGTAAGCATATAAGCAGTTACAGCGGGTGCGATGAGCAGTGCCACCACCAGGATAGCGCCTACGCTTTCAAAAGATACTACCGTGGTGAGCGAAACCGCACTCATCAGCAGGTAGTGCCAGAAAGCTGTGGAAATTCCCAGCGCTGCGGCATACTGTTCGTCAAACGTTGTGAGGTAAAGACCTTTGTATCCTGCCACGATCATCAGCACCACCAGGAGGAATACCAGGCCCAGAATCCAGACGGGAGCAGGGCCGAGAGAAATGCCGCTGCCGGTAATCCACAGGTCAAGGGGCACATAGGCTATTTCTCCGTACAGAACGCAATCCTGGTCAAGATCTACGTTCCCTCCAAATGCGGAAATGAGAATGACGCCTATAGCGAAAAGCGAAGTAAACGTGAGGCCGATGGAAGCATCTTTTTGAAGCCGTGCTTTTTTATTAAATACTTCAATAAGCCAGGTGGTGAGCAATCCCACGGCTGCGGCACCCACAAGCATCGGCAGCGAGGTGCGGCTGCCTGAAATAAAAAAGGCAATGACAATTCCCGGCAGCACTGCGTGAGATATGGCATCGCCCACCATTGCCATTCTTCTGAGAATAAGAAAACAGCCTAATAGTCCGCAGGTAACGGCTACCAATGAACCTGTCAGCATAATCCAGAAAGAATCCATTATTCTTAAATTTTAATATTTTGAATTATTAATTTCATTTTAAAAAACACCATTTATTTTTTTGATTAATAAAATTTGGAATTTCATTTTTGGTGCTACTTGTATTTTAATGAAAAATAGATGATGAACAGATGTTAAAGACAAATAACCGCCCGGGCAAACGAAAGGATAATCCTCCATCGAGGGCCGAAGGACTCCGGACTCTTTCGGAGGGGACGAAGGGGGTGTGGCTGCCCCTGGCTTGTATTCGGCTTAATAAATACATGGTAGTTCCTGATTTCATAACAATTAAGTTTTGGATGGAATTCGGGTTTGGTGAGGATCGCTACTGGGATACTGGAGGAGTTCTTCCAGGCGGGCTTCAATATCAGGTGTAATGATGTGCTCAATGGCTTCAGCATCTTCATGCACATGATCCGGTGCAATGCGGAGGTGCTCCGTGAGGTAGAGTTCCCAAAGACGATGCAACCGGGTAATGCGCTGTCCTTCTTTTATTCCCTCTTCCGTCATGGACCAGGTTCCGTTTTGCTTTGCAAGCAGGTTTTTCTGCTTCAGGCGGTGCAGTCCGTTTTCCAGGTTTTTCATCCTGAAAGTGCGCTGTTCCAGCAGTTGGGCTACGGTTCTGCCTTTTTGAAAGTCCCCATCTTTTTCACCCAGATGATAGTATGCTTTCAGGATGTTTTCGTTGGTGATCCTCAGCCGGTTCTTGTGTCGGGAAATATACCGGGCCAGCATTCCTCTTTTCGTGGAAAGAAGAAGTGAAAAAATTGCAATCGCGGACAGTGCCACTACGATCCAGGGGCCTGTGGGCATGGATGGCGCAACATAGGAGACGTATGATCCTGCCAGCCCTGAAAATGCTCCAAATAGCGCAGCAAGGATAATCATCAGGACCAGGTTATTGGTCCAGTAGCGGGCAGCCGCAGCGGGCGAAATTAGCAAGGCTGCCATCAACACCACCCCAACTGCCTGGATGCCGGTAGCAATAGCAATAACCGTAAGCGTACTGAGCAGGAACTCAAGCATACGAACCGGGAGGCCCAGGGCTTGTGCATGGTTCCTGTCAAAGGAAATAAGGGTGAATTCCCGGAAAAAGAAGATGATGACGAGGACCAGTACCAGGCTGACGATGCTGAAGGTAACGACATCGCTGTACATCAGTGATGCGGCTTTGCCAAAAAGGAATCTGTCCAGCCCGCTTTGCCCTGCATCACCCGACTGCTGAATGATCGTGAGCAGTAAAATTCCGATACCAAAGAATACAGAAAGCGTGAAGCCGATGGCGGCATCCGGTTTAATACGGCTTCTGCGGGTAACGAAGTCAATGAAAAGCAGAGATAACCAGCCGGTGGCCAGTGCTCCGCCTATAAGTACGAGCGGATGTTTTGTATGAAAGATCATAAATGCCAGGGCTACTCCCGGTAACACCGAATGTGCCACGGCATCGCCTATCAGGGCTCTTTTTCGCAGAAAGGTGAAGCAGCCAACCACTGCTGATCCGATGCAGAGAAAAATGGAACCCAGCACCACGTATCGCACATTGGAATCCTGCAACGACAGGAATTGGAAAAGCTGGTCCATCAGATGATCTCGTTTTTTTCGCGGGCAGGGAAATCCTGCTCTTTCAGCAGGTCGCCAATTTTCGTGAGCAGCGTGAGCTTGCCGCCATAAGCTTCTTTCAGCAGGTCATTGGTAAAGGCTTCCTGCGTGGGGCCGGAAGCGATCAGCCGTGTATTCAACAGCACCACCCAGTCAAAATAATCCATCACCGATTGCAAATCATGGTGTACCACGATCAAGGTTTTGCCTTGCTTCCGCATTTCTTTTAAAAGCTGGATTATTGAATTTTCAGTTGCGGCATCTACGCCTGCAAAAGGTTCGTCCATAAAGTATAGGTCAGCTTCCTGCGCCAGTGCGCGGGCAATGAATACCCGCTGTTGCTGCCCTCCCGAAAGCTTTGAGATCTGCCGGTTCCTGAAATCCTGCATGTTCACCTTTTCAAGGCTGGCTTCGGCAATCTCTCTGTCCTTTCGGGTCAGCCGCTTCAGGATGCCGCGCTTGCCATAGCGGCCCATGAGCGCTACGTCCATTACGCTTGCCGGGAAATCCCAGTCTACTGCTCCGCGCTGAGGAACGTAACTCACGCGGTGGCGGACAGCATTCAGCGGTTTCCCGAATATCTCTACGAAGCCGCTGTCAGGCTTGAGCAGGCCCATAAAGCATTTAAGCAGTGTTGTTTTTCCGCTGCCGTTCGGGCCGATAATACCGGTCATTTTACCTTCGGGAATCGTAAAGTCAATATCCCACAGCACCGGCTTTTTGTCATAGCTGGCCGTAAGGTCGTGTACTTCGAGGGCAGGATTCTCTACATGCGTAATCATTCTTTTCTATTTTAATGCGGAAACAATTGTGTTAACATTGGCCTGCACCATGCCAATGTAGGTTCCTTCGGAAGTACCGGCCCTGCCCATTGCATCCGAATAGAGAGTACCTCCAATTTTCACTTCTTTACCCCTGGCTTCTACGCCCTCCTGCACCGCTTCTATGGCCTGCCTGGGAACGGAGCTTTCTACAAAAATGGCTTTGATGTCATTTTCATAAATGAAATCCACCATGTGGGTGCGATCCTGTAATCCCAGTTCGGCAACGGTGGAAATACCCTGGAGTCCTTTTACTTCAATGTTATAGGCCCGGCCAAAATACTCGAAGGCATCATGCGCAGTAATTAACACCCGCTGGCCTTCAGGAATAGAGGCAATCTGTTCACCCGTCCATTCATGGAGGTCCCGGAGTTCCTTGAGATACGCTTCCATGTTTTTCTTATAAAAGGCTGCGTTCGCTGTGTCATATTCCTGAAGCATATTACCGGCATATTCCACTGCCTGTGCCCAAAGTGAGACATCAAACCAGATGTGCGGGTCAGGCGTATTTTCCTGTCCCGGAGCCATGAAATGTTCATCCGAAGTCAGTCCGGCAGAAATGGCAATGACGGGTTTGTCCCGCTCCATTTTCTCAAGCACCTCACCCATTTTGCCTTCCAGGTGCAGCCCGTTGTAGAATACCATGTCTGCTTTTCTCAGCAATTGCAGATCACCGCTCACCGCCTTGTATAGGTGCGGATCCACGCCTGGACCCATAATAGCCTTTACCACGGCTTTTTCCCGCGCAATATTGGAAATGGCATCGGCAATCATTCCTGTGGTGGTAACAATGTAAAGGGTTTCTCCACTGCCGTTATCATTTCCGGATTCGTGTTCGTTACATCCGAATAGCCCCGTGAGGAGCAGCGGGATCATTAAGATTTTTAAAATGTGCTTATTTTTCATTTTTATGTAAAGATTTAACAAACAGGTTTTTGGCCACCTGATAAGAGATGGTGACACTTTGGGCCGAGGAAAGTGCCACTGACAGGGATTTATCGTAGGCAATCCGTTCCCGGATCTTCAACCGGGTTCCCAGCACTAATTTGATCTGATCAAGATATTGCAGAAAACCCGGGGAATGATCCTGCACCCCTACGATTATGGCTTCTTCGTCCACGGCAAGGTCGGTCATGAGCACCTGTTCCCTATAATGAAACTTGCCGTTTTTGTCAGGTATCGGATCTCCATGAGGATCAAATTTTGGATTATCCAGGAAATCATCAAGTTTATTGACGAGCGTCTCAGTTCCGATATGTTCAAGTTCTTCGGCCAGGTCATGCACCTCGTCCCAGGTAAAATTCAGTTTATTTACAAGAAATACTTCCCACAGGCGATGTTTGCGTATCAGGTCTTTAGCCAATATTTCACCTTTCGGGGTAAGCTGCACGCCCTTGTATTTTTTATAAAGTATGAATTTCTGTCCGGCCAGCTTTTTCAGCATATCGGTAACAGAGGCTGCCGTGGTATTCATCTGGGCAGCAATGGCGTTTGTGGAAATTGCTCCCTCGGTTTTTTCGCCTATTTTATATATGGCTTTCAAGTAGTTCTCACCAGAAGAAGAAGGCATATCAAATAAAAAATTTTGGCAAACTTAATAAAAATATTTAGATATGGCTAAAAAATTTAAATCCTGAACTTTGCCGAACGGGGTTAAAAACGTAAGAAGTCAGGTTTTTAAGTCGTTTGTAAGGTTATAGAATTTGAACCCTGATTTTAAAAACGATGTGGATTGATTTTTGACAAACCCGCGCCACACCGGGGCAAGCCGGAATGTTTTACTTTACACTTACAAAGCACTTTAAAAAGTTCATCCAAATGAAGAAGTTATTTGCCGTGTTAGCCATCGCAGGATTTATGGCAGGAAGTTTCACCTCCTGCAGCAGAGATCGTTGTCCCACCGTGTTAGATGGCGACAAACTGGAACAACTCAACGAGCAGGGCTAACAACATTTGCTTAATGCCTCTTGTTATAGCCGTTAAATTTATCTCCTTCTAAAAGTGAAACGGTTTACTTCAGGATTCTTTCTAATTCTATTTCTTCTTGCGTTTGCCTCATGCAACCGGGATAAATGCCCGAATTATCTGCACTATGAGCCGCAGGAGATTCATCAAAGTGATAAGGAACAGGTGTAATGGATTGGACGCCATTCACTGAACCGGGACAGATTGAAGAAATCAAAGCGCAGTCCCACTCTGCTTTTGTCCTCATCTTTAAGCACTCTCACCGCTGTTCAATAAGTTCTGTAGCCTTGCATCGCCTGCAAGCTAAGTGGAATCTCACTTCTCTCCAGATCCATCCCTATAAATTAAATGTGATCACAGCGCGGGCCATATCGCAGGAAGTGGCAGGTACATTTGGGGTGAGACATGAATCACCTCAAATTTTGCTCATCAAAAACGGGGAATGCATAATGCATCTAAGCCATCTTGATATCAGCTATTCCCGGATCACTTCCGCAATTGACGATAAAGAATTAGCGGACTAATCTTTTTGATGCAGCCGCAGCGTCTCAAACGCGTTCTAATTTGAACCCGGGAGGATCTCTCCCTGGCATTGCGCTTCAGACTTTGCCGGTTTCCAGCTTCTTTTAAATTATTTTTGCACGGATGGTCAGAAAAGTAGCATTATCTACATTTGGCGTGTGGCATGTCGGGTGGCTCATTGGCGTACTGCTTCTGTTGCCGCAGGTGTTGCCGGCCCAAAACTTTGAACATCACGGCTATACTACAGAATTGACCGGGGGAATAATTGCGCATACCAATGGTTTTGGAATTACCGGCAAATTTGGCAGCGAGTATAAAGAGCAAATTCCGCTGGTTGCCGGGCTTGATTTCCTTTATATCCGCCATCCTAAAGAAGCCCGGATAAAAAACCCATTTTATGACGGCACCACTCCTTATGTATTCGGCAAGCTAAACAGCTTGTTCGTGATTCGCCCATTTATAGGTTCTCACCGCAAGCTTTCCATCCGGGTGTTGCCGCGTGATGTGAGGCTCAGGTTGAATTATAGCATAGGTTTGGACCTTGCGTTGCTAAAGCCGGTGGTGCTGGGGATTGTGCGCTATAATCCTGGCGGCACGACTTATCGTGTAGAATATGAACAGTATGAGCCGGCTGTTCATACCAATCAAACAGCCATTTTTGGAACCAGCGGTTTTTTTGAAGGATTGGACGACCTGCAACTGAAGGCGGGTACATCCTTAAAAGCAGGGCTTGAATACAAAATTGGCAGGGATGATCGCATGCTTCAACTCATAGAGACTGGCGTAATACTGGATGTCTTCGTATCGGAAATCCCTATTTTTGCATTTGGAGAGAATCAGCGGGTCTTCCCGAATCTTTTTTTACAGTTTTCAATTGGGCAGCGATGGTAGAGAAATGTTGTCCTAATGATGCCGATTAAAGGAAGGAAGATGCCGGTTATAAACTGGTTTTTGCGATGTGGCTGAAAAAATATTAGTTTCACCCTCTTAACATCGCGCTCACAAATTAATTTTGGCACTTTAAAATTTAACTCCGGGATTGGAAAACTCAGGAACCATACTAAAGAAACCCAGGACCAAAAAGCCGTCCTGGTTAAAAGTGAAATTGCCTACCGGTAAAAATTACCAGGAGGTCCGGAAGATTGTAGACGATCATAAGCTCCATACGATATGTGAAAGCGGCAATTGTCCTAATATGGGGGAATGCTGGGGAGCAGGTACGGCTACATTCATGATCCTGGGAAATACCTGTACGCGATCTTGCTCTTTTTGTGCAGTAGCCACCGGCCGCCCAAAGGAACTGGATACCGGTGAGCCGCAGCGTGTTGCTGAAGCAGTGAAGTTGATGAACGTAAAACATTGCGTGATCACTTCAGTGAACCGCGATGAACTGAAGGATAAAGGCTCCGTGATTTGGGCAGAAACCATTCACGAGGTAAAAAGACTGAATCCCAATACTACGATCGAAGTACTGATACCGGATTTCCGGGCGGACTGGGACGCATTGCAGCGCGTCATAGATGAGGAGCCTGATGTGATCTCTCATAATATGGAGACGGTAAGGAGGCTCTATCGGAGGGTAAGGCCACAGGCGAAATATGATCGCAGCCTGGAGCAGATAAGACGAACCAGGGAAGCGAATATGCGTACAAAGTCAGGCTTTATGCTGGGGCTTGGTGAAACCGATGAGGAGGTATACGAGCTTATGGAAGACCTTGTGAAGAATGGGCTGGATGTATTGACAATCGGGCAATACCTGCAACCTACTGCGCTGCACCTTGCCGTTGAAGAGTTCGTAACTCCTGAGAAATTTGAACATTTTCGAAAAGAAGGAATGGCGATGGGTTTTAACTACGTGGAGTCCGGCCCGCTCGTCAGATCATCTTATCATTCCGAAAGACATGTAAAACCATATATTGGCCAAATGGAACCGGCCTTATAATTTTATGAAAAATGAAAAAAGGTAATAATAACAGATGAATAATACTGAACAATCAAACAAACTTAAAATGAAAATACGATCAACAAATTCGCTGCTGGTGCTGATACTGGTTGCGGCTGTATCAACATGGGCAGGCATAGAAGCCTTCAGCCCGGGGCTGGAATATTATACGCCACCAAAAGGAGAAAGGAATCTGGAAGCATTCGTTCAAAAACATAATTCGGAGGGCATAGCAGGGGCTGTTGAATATGTGAACCGGATGAAGGCAAATCAATACACCGGATTGGTTGATCCTGCTGATGTGCAAAAGGCCCTGGACATGCATGAATCCATGCCTCAGAATAAAAAGGATATCGCTTTTGACTGGAGATCTATGGGGCCGGATAATATCGGAGGCCGGACGCGTGCAATATGGGTAGACCGGGATAATAATAATATCATTTATGGTGGAGCCGTTTCAGGAGGATTTTTTAAATCAACAAACTTTGGTGCCTCCTGGAAAAAAACTTCCACCGACCTCAATAGTCTCATCATTTCTTCCATTACGCAAACTGAGAATGGCGACATCTACTTTGGTACCGGAGAGCTGAATTTTACATCAGCCGGAGCCGGAGCATTAGGAACCGGTTTCATGGGGCGTGGAATGTGGAAATCTACTGACCGGGGAGAAACCTTTGAATTTCTTGAGGCTACGGAACCTACTCCGCTTTTCGGAGGTAATAACCGGTGGGACAATGTCAATATTCTTGCTTCAGTCGGCAATAAGGTTTTTGCCGGGACTGACCGGGATTTAATGGTAACAGAAGATGGTGGGCAATCATTTCAGGTATTGCAATCATTTCCGGTGAGCGGGCCGGGAGCTTTTCCCGTCATCACCGATCTGAAAATTTCTCCCGATGGAAATACCATTTTTGCTGTAGCGCAAAATTCTTCTATCTCTGTGGCCAGACTTTACAGATCTACTGATGGCGGGGCTACTTTTGAGGAAGTAGGAACAAATGCACCGCTTGATCAAGTAAGGATCAGTAACGGGCTCAGAAGATTAAGAATTGCAATTGCCCCTTCAAATCCAGATGTGATATACGCTACAGGCGTGGTAGGAAGGGAACTGGAACGTGCCTATAAAAGCACGGATAGAGGAGAAACATGGAGTGTTATAGCCACGGGTTCTTCCGTTTTTGACCTTTTTGGCGGACAGGGAGAATATAATCATACCATTGCCGTAGACCCCTATAATGAAAACCGCTTATTTGTGGGAGGTGTGGATTATTATCAATGGACCCAATCACAGAATTGGAGCATGGCTGCAGGGTTAGCCACGCTTATCGGGATCAATAATAGAAATCCATTTTACATCCATGCCGATAAGCACGAAATCGTTTTTGACACGGTGGCCAAACCATACATTATGTACGTGGGAACCGATGGCGGAATATATAAATCGCTGGATGCACAGAATAATTCACTGCCTACCTATTCTGAAATTACCAAAGGATATGTAACCACGCAATTCTATTCAGTAGCCGGGGCCACCACCGGAGCAGCCATTGGAGGTACACAGGACAACGGAACTATTAGAGTGGATGGCAGTGGAGTAGGTGGCCTTCAGGGTATTAAGATCAAAGGGGGCGATGGGGGTGATGCCGCTATTTCACGCATCAATCCCAATATATATATAGGAGAATCGCAATTTGCGGCAATGGAGCGTTCTCAGAATAAAGGAACTTCCTTCTCAAATTTCTTTGACAGGAATATTGAGCCAAATCCTGATGACAATCCTATTTCCGGAGATAATGGCAATCCGTTTATTACTCCGATGCATCTTTGGGAAGATCCAAATGACACCGCAAGCACAGAAACCATTTCTTTCATAGCAGACAAATTCTATCAGGTAGGAGAGGTTATTACCCTCAGAAGCCCCAATGGCAACAGAGATTTTGAATATACTTTTGAGGAGCAGGTACTGAAAGGAGAAGTTGTTGAAATTCCGGATCCAGTGCAGTCAAAGTTTTTCATTGCCATTTCTCCCAGTAATAATGCGAGTGTAAGAGGAATATGGATGACCAAACAGGCTACCAACTTTACGAAAACGCCCACCTGGTTCAAAATCTCAAATTTGGCCAATGCCCGTTTTGCCCAAAGAATTGAGGCATCAAAAAATGGAGATAAGGTTTTTGTTTCTACTTCTAATGGAAATCTCTACCGGATCAGCGGCCTGAGAAATACCGCAATGAACCGGGTGATGGATTCTGTTGCGAGATTTTCTGACACGTTGTTTTCGCTGAATTTTGCACAATATGGAGTCAAGGAAGACCTTATCTATTCAGGAAATCAGGCCGTAACAGGTATTTATATTGACCCGAATGACAGCAACCGGATGGTAATGACGCTGGGTAATTATGGCTCATTTAATAACCACGTGTTTTTGAGCGATGATATTCTAAGTGCGAATCCAACATTTACTTCAGTGCAGGCTAATCTGCCGCGAATGCCGGTTTATAGTGCTCTTATCAGCGCAGAGGATTCAAGAAAAATTATCCTGGGTACGGAGCTGGGTATTTATTATACGGAAACGGCTACCGCAACCGGAGTAACGTCATGGCAGCCGGGGAATGATGGGGAAATGGACGTAGTGCCGGTTTTCGATTTATGGCAGGTATTACCGATAAATCAGGAATATAATGGCCCTACTCTTTTTATTGGCACGCACGGCAGAGGTATATTTAAGTCAGGCGCATTACTTACCTCTATTGAAGAAAAGGATGAGGAAAAACCCGTAGTAGCGAAACTTCAGTTGTTCCCCAATCCTGCCAGTGAATACATGAACATCAGTTTCAAATCAGCCGGAAATGGTGCTTCAACCTTGCGTATTTTCAGCATGGATGGAAAACAGGTGGAGACGATGAACCTGACGCCAGAGCAAGTTGCAAATAGCGAGGTTCGAATTAATACCGGGGCGTATAAGCCGGGAACTTATTTTGCCAGGCTGGAAGGCGAAAATTTCAAAACCACGGCTAAATTTGTGGTGCTGAAATAAATCATTGGATAAACTTTAGGTATGCAAAGGGATGGGCAATGCGCTCATCCCTTTGTGCTTTTACGGCATCAAAAGACTACAGCCCCGGATCTCGCTGTGGTCAAGGCGCCCAAGCACCTCGAAGCTGCCGTGCGCATGGCAGCGACCAATATCAGAAGTGGCAATGAAGCTACAGGAATAGAGGTTGGCAAAGTCTATAATATTAATCGCACCTGAATCTCCCTGGGGCAAAAACGCAAACGGATCCGAAATATCACGAATTAAAACGCTCATCCAGGGAGGGCAACGGAAGGAGCCATTTCCGGCCGAATATGCCTGCGACAGCAATTCAGTCATCCCATATTCTGAATGAATCGTTTCAATTCCAAAGCCCATCTTCAATTCATGGTGAAGTTCTTCGCGGATCAGTTCTTCTCTTCGTCCTTTCATACCTCCGGTTTCCATCACTATCGCCCGGCCTAGCTGCGGCTTATATTGCTGGGCCAGGTCCAGCAAAGCAAAGCTTACTCCCAGCAGAAATATTTTGCGGGGAGCATTCCTTTCCTGCTCAATTAGCGCCAGCAGCTTCGGGAGATCATCCTTAAAAAATCCACTGCTGGAATGATTGCTCTCTCTGATAAGGACCTGAGCCATGTATACCAGGGAAGATTGGGCACGTTCCAGATAGGATGGGAGCAGCGCAAGGAAGATATATTCAGCAGGATCGCCATAGAATTGCCGGAAACAATGCAGCAGTGATTTCTCGTAAAGCTGGATATCGGCTACATAATGTTGAGAGGCAATGCTGCCTGTGGTTCCACTGCTTCTGAATATTTTCGCAACTGGCTGATGGCCTGTCATTACCTTATGATTCCTGAAAAGCTCCACAGGTAAAAAAGGTATTTGATCTATGGCATCAATATCTTTCGGATTTACGTTAAGATGTTCCAGATACGTTCTGTAAACACTGTTTTCTTTCGCCTGATAACGAAAAAGTGACAAGGCCATTTTTTCGAAATTTCCCGGATGAACGGAGAAGAGCAAATCCTTAAAACTTTCAGGAGATTGCATGATCAGTGATTATTTATCAGCTTTTTTACCGCTAACGGCAGGAGTATGTTTGTAAAATATTTCATGCACATTTAATAAAATATGCCAGCATTTTTTCAGTCAACGGCTTTCTGCAAAATTATTATTGTTTCCCTGCCGGTTTTGGCCGCAGGTTTATTGGCGGGGTGCAAGAAAACAGCAGGTTTACTTGATGTGCCGGTGCTCACGTATTTGCAGATGGAGGAGCAGACAAGCTCCGATACACTCACCATTAGGATTGGATATGAAGATGGCAACGGTGATATCGGATTATCTCCTGGCGATACTTTCCCACCTTTTGATCCCGGGAGCCAGTATTTTTATAATCTGCATGTAGAATATTTGGAAAAAATAAATGACACCTTCCAAACAGTTTCGATGAACCATCCGGATCCGGGAGGTCCACTGAATTTCCATACCCGAATTAGCAGATTGCTTGGAGCAGGGCGCGATCCGCAACCCATAACAGGTGAAATCAGATATGAAATACTTTTGGATTTTCCGTTGCTTCAGCTACCTGTGGTTGGCGATACCGTAAAGCTAAGGGTCTGGATTTATGACAGAGATCTAAATCAAAGTAACACGCTTGAATCAAATGAATTTATCTTAAATTAAAGAACATTGCAGAAAGAAGAACTTGTAAGTCAAATCAGGAAAAAGCGCTCCTTTCTGTGCGTGGGGCTTGATACAGATCCTGATAAAATTCCCGCACCTTTCTCTCGTCTGCCTGATCCTGTTTTTGAATTTAACAGGGAAATCATCAACGCTACCCGCGATTTTGCAGTGGCATATAAAATCAACACGGCTTTTTACGAAGCACAGGGGATGAAGGGCTGGAGGAGCCTGGAGCGCACATTACAGGAATTGCCGGCAGATACCTTCAAAATTGCCGATGCCAAACGCGGAGACATTGCCAATACAGGCCGCCAATATGCCCGCGCATTTTTTGAAACTTTTCCATTCGATGCCATTACAGTCTCTCCGTATATGGGCGAGGATTCTGTGACGCCATTCATGGAGTTTTCCGGTAAATGGGCCATTCTGTTATTGTTGACCTCCAACAAAGGCGCTACGGATTTCCAGCAGCAAAAAGTGGGAAATGAAAGGCTGTTTGAATTAATATTGAAAAGATCGCAGCAGTGGGATGGACATCAAAGACTGATGTATGTGATGGGCGCTACCCATCCTTCAGAATTGGCCACCATCCGGAAATTGGCGCCTGATGCTTTTTTCCTTATTCCCGGAGTGGGGGCGCAGGGTGGCAGCCTTAGCGCTGTGGCAGAAGCGGCACTCACTTCGGAATGTGGGCTACTGGTAAATGCCTCGCGCGCCATTCTTTACGCAGGAACGGGAGAAGATTTTGCGGCAAAGGCACAGGATAAAGCCAGGGAATACCAACAAGAAATGGAAAGTTTGCTTCAGAAATACAGAGTTTAGTATCTTTAGCAGCCATTCGCTTTTTTTAATCCTCCAGGGAAATGAATGAAGAACTGCTTTACCACATCTGGAAGTACCAGCTTTTTGACCACGACAAATTGCGCATAGGTGCTGAGCGGCTACAGGTGCTTCACCCTGGTCAGCGCAATAACGATTCGGGTCCGGACTTTTTTAATGCCCGCATTCGCATCGGCACAACCACCTGGGCCGGAAATGTGGAAATCCACGTCAATAGTTCCGATTGGCACCGGCACCAGCATCACCTCGACAAGGCTTTCGATAACGTGGTGCTTCATGTAGTGTATAATCATGACTATTTGGGAGACACCGGAGTGGGGAAGATTCCTGCCTTGGAACTGAAGCGAAGAATTTCTCCGCACCTGCTGAAGCGATATGACTATCTCCGATCCAATGAAGATTTTATTCCATGCGAGAATATGATCGGCCAGGTAAACGAATTCACCCTCACGCATTGGGCAGGGCGCATGGCCATGGAGCGGGTAGAGGAAAAGGCCGGGTACATTCTTTCAGTTCTCAGGCAAAACCGCTACGACTGGAGCGAAACCTTTTATCAGCAACTGGCGCGGAATTTTGGCTTTAATGTAAATGCCTTCGCCTTTGAGCAGCTTGCCCGCAGTTTATCGCTCAGGGTGCTGGGCAAACACAAAAACAACCTGTTTCAGTTGGAAGCGCTGCTATATGGCCAGGCTGGCCTCCTGAAGCCTGAATATCAGGATGAATATCCCCAAAAGCTGCGCAAGGAATATCAGTTCCTGAAACAGAAGTATGGACTACAGCCACTTCCCGGACAAATGTGGAAGATGATGCGAATGCGTCCTGCTAATTTTCCGACCATCCGCATTGCTCAGTTTGCCCAGGTAGTGAGCCAGTCTACGCACCTGTTTACCAAAATCCTGGAGGTAAAGGAACCCAAAGAGGTAATGCAGCATTTCAAGGTTGCAGCTTCTGAATATTGGGATACTCACTACAGTTTTGGCAATCCTTCAGCGCGCAAGACGAAGAAGAAAACGGGGGATACAGCCGTCAAAACCATAATCATCAATACTATAGCTCCTTTTCTTTTTGCGCATGGCAATGCCAAAAAGTCGCTCGAACACAGGGAACGGGCGCTGTCTCTTTTGGAGCACATGAAGCCGGAAGGCAATCGAATTTTAAGAAAGTTTGAGGAACTGGGTGTTCCTAATGGGACGGCATCGGATTCGCAGGCTCTGCTGCATCTGAAAAAGGAATATTGCGATAAGGTGCGCTGCCTCCAATGCGCTATCGGCAATAAACTTCTTCATTTAAGTATAAATGAGGCGACCGGATAATTTTGTAATTTGCTGCCTGTTAAGCAATATTTGGAACTATTGTAACAACTTCTTTTGCAATAAGAAATGAAAAGAATCAGAGATTTTATGGAAGTGAAGTTTTTTGGTGTCTGCTCCTATTTGGGAGAGAAGCTGGGCATCCGGACTTCCCACATCAGGATGTTTTTTGTGTATTCCACCTTTCTCACGCTCGGTTCACCGATCCTGGTATATCTGGCATTTGCTTTTTTGCTGAATATGCGCAACTACATCAGGCGCAGGCGCAGAAATCCTATCTGGGATTTTTAGCCACAGGAATGTTCATTTTCGGTTTTGGATTATTTCATAAAAAAGGTAAATCCATTCGTTGATTCCTTCAGGTCAGGAAAATTAAATTAAGGATCATCCTGTATTTGAAATCATCCACCCAAAGGGAAAGCATTTTGTTAATTCTTAAATTTGCACCTGTATTAAAAAGTTAAATTTATGAACCGCACAAACGGAACAGAAGAAATAGAAAAGGTAAAATTACTGATCATAGGCTCCGGCCCGGCAGGATATACGGCTGCCATTTATGCAGCACGGGCAGAGCTGAATCCTATGATGTATGCCGGCATACAACCCGGTGGACAGTTGATGATTACCACTGATGTAGAGAATTATCCCGGCTATCCGGAAGGGATCCAGGGGCCTCAAATGATGGAGCTGTTCCGCAAACAGGCGGAGCGCTTCGGCACAGACATTCGATATGGCCTGGTCTCCTCTGTGGATTTTTCAGGCTACCCGCACAAGGTTACCGTTGATGAGTCGAAGACTATTGAGGCGGAGGCAGTGATCATTGCTACCGGAGCTTCAGCAAAATGGCTGGGCATAGAATCGGAGCAGCGGCTCAACGGGCACGGAGTTTCTGCCTGTGCGGTTTGTGATGGCTATTTTTTCCGGGGAGAGGAAGTAGCAATTGTGGGGGGCGGAGATACTGCCTGCGAAGAAGCATCCTACCTGGCAAAGCTTTGCAAAAAAGTCTATATGCTGGTGCGAAAGGA
The DNA here is from genome assembly GCA_040880525.1 of Bacteroidia bacterium. NCBI lineage: Bacteria > Pseudomonadati > Bacteroidota > Bacteroidia > Bacteroidia bacterium. The sequence continues at coordinate 70,922 of JBBDIG010000045.1, read as the reverse complement.
TGAATTCCGTGCATCAAAGATTATGGAGGAGCGGGTGCGAAATACTAAGAATATTGAGATACTATACCATCATGAAGTCAGGGAAGTGATTGGCGAAAAAGAGGTAACTGCCGTACACGTGGTGAATAATCAAACCGGTGATGAGCGGGAACTGAAAGTAACCGGCCTGTTTATCGCCATCGGCCATAAACCTAATACTGATATTTTTAAGGATTATCTGGAACTGGATGAAACCGGATACATTAAAGTAGTGAAAGGCACCACGCATACAAATGTGGAAGGTGTTTTCGCCAGTGGTGATGCCCAGGATAAAGTTTACCGCCAGGCAGTAACAGCCGCAGGCACCGGCTGTATGGCCGCCCTGGATGCAGAGCGCTTTTTAGTAATGAAAGAGCACGAAACCGCTCAGGTAGTTTCGTAATGGAATGCGGTTCAGTTTTGTGACCAGGTTTTTCTGATTATCCATTCCACCGGTGCCTTTCCGGTAAGAAATCCATATAGGTGAAGAATCCGTTGTTTTTGAGCACTATTTTCAATTGAATTAATTCTTTCGAAAATTACTTATATATTAAAATTAAAAACAAATTCTAATAGAAGTGTAGCTTGATCAAAATAGATTACCGGATTTTTGATCTTAATGGAATTACCCACTGATAAAATGAAAATTGAGGCTCACGCATCCGGTAATACAAAGATTGCTGAAATATCTTCCGGCCAAATGGTTATTACCTCTGCTGAAGATGGATTGGATCTCTTAGGAAATTTATATTACCAGGGCTTTGACCGGATTATTATTTATGAAAGCAATATAACACCTGAGTTTTTTGATCTGAAAAATGGAATGGCAGGAGAAATTCTTCAGAAGTTTTCTACCTACCGGGTAAGGCTTGCCATTGTGGGTGATTTTAAGAAATATCAGGGAACGAAACTTAATGATTTTATTACTGAAAGCAACCGGGGCAGGCAAGTCAATTTTGTTGCTTCTTTGTCAGAGGGCCTGATGAAACTTTCGTAGGCAAAAAGATATATTTCCATGAAATGATCTTAAATTGAGGCACCTATAATGATCAGCCACATGAGAAATGAATTTCGTCTGATCGAAAAAGTCTTGATAGCAGCACGAACCAAATGACAATAGCATGAAGAACTTCCCGGCTACCCTAAAGATAATTTTATTGTGGTTAACCAGCCTGACTTCAGCGCCTGTTCTGGCACAGGTTGCTGATGTGGATGGCAACACCTACCCTACAGTAAGAATTGGCAGCCAGGAATGGATGGCCGAAAATCTTCGCACTTCCCGATTTAATAATGGCGATTCGATTTTAGAAGAGGAGGACAACGCTGTCTGGCCAACGCTTACAGAACCTGGCATGTGCTGGTATGATAATGATTCTGCTACGCACCACTTTCTCTATGGAAGAATATATAATGGCTACGTGGCGATGGACCCCGACATTTGTCCTGCAGGCTGGAGTGTCCCTTCAGAGCAGGATTGGGATAAAATGATCAGTTCTTTGGGAGGCGCCAGCATGGCAGGTGGAAAGCTGAAACAAGCCGGCACGGAACATTGGGAGGAGCCTAATACAGGAGCAACCAATAACAGCGGGTTTACCGCGCTGCCAGGCGGCTTCAGAAGCCATGCGGATGGAACTTTCAACTACAGGGGACAGCGTGCCGGTTGGTTTGTTACCACGCCCGGTTCAGGTGTACTCTTCAAGTGGGTAAGCTGGTCGCTCGAAAGCTCAGGTTCAGGCCCTATTGCTCCGGAGGCAGGATTGGCAATTCGTTGCTTTCGCAATGTTTCGGTTTCGATTGACGGTAAGGCAGAAGCAGCTAAGATGAAGGTTTATCCTATTCCGGCATCCGGAGCGCTGATGATTGAACGGCCTGGTACGCCACAAACGAAAAGGATAGAGGCCGTACTTACGGACGCTACCGGCCGCATTGTAAAAAAGGAATGGCTGCTGACTGACGTTCATGCTTTGGACGTTACCGGTCTCGCAAATGGAACCTACCTGTTGCAACTTATTGCCAATGATGCTGTGATCCATTTTGAAAAAGTTGTGCTGATTAAATGATAGCCAGTCTCAATTTCTTATTAAAAAATTAATTTATGTTTTTAAATAATGTTTGGGAATGAATTTCCGGAAATTTTAAAACATTTTATTTTTTTAATTAAAACCAGGAATAATACCGAACAAACCTCTTTCAAAACAGGATGACAATTCAGACATCAGGCACCTTTGGATACCCTATTTTTGCCGGCCAAATAAATGAAGTGAACTGAGCATGAAATTATTGAGGATCCTGGCGCTGCTCGAAGGCGTTTCGCTGCTGGTGTTGCTGTTCATTGCAATGCCCTTGAAATATTTCTATGACGAACCTGAAATGGTGCGTCATGTGGGAATGGCGCATGGTGTACTTTTTATAGGGTACTCATTATGGCTGGCTGTTATAGCCATTCAGCACAAATGGAAAGCCCGGCCTATCCTGGTGAGCTTCGCCTCGGCATTTGTTCCATTTGGCACCTTTTATAGCGACCGCAAATATTTCCGTGAGCCGGCAGAAATAAGTCAATAGCAAAACCCAGTTCGTTTATTGAACCAATATTTTTTGCTGAAATATTTCTCCCTCCACAATTAATCTCAGCAGATAGATTCCTTCTGCAAGATCTTCGATATTGATTTCGCTTTCATCCGGCTTCCATTTCTTCACGGTCTTTCCTGTTGCATCCAGCATATAGCCCTGTGCATTTAGCCCTGCTTGCGGGTTTTTAATATTCAGGACAGATGAAGCCGGATTCGGATATACTTCTAGCGCAGCAGGCGTTTTCTGATAAATACCAGTAGAGACGTGACTGTATTTATAGAATGAGTTGGAAAATTCGAAGTCTGGTAAATTCACTCCGAGGCCAATGAACGCATCATTTCCTAGTACAAATGCGGTTGACCATGCAAGTTGATCAGTCGGCAAGTTGTCTTCTATTTTCTGCCAGTTATCCGCAGCAGGGTCATATTCCCAAAGGTCGCTACGAATGGTTGTATAGTCAGACATTCCACCTGCTATGTAGCCTTTGCCGCCAACGGCATATCCCACCGCTGCCTGGCGCGATTCTCCGGGAAATGATGCCACCTGATTCCAGCTTTCTGTTGTAGGATCAAATTCCCAGATATCATCAATTTCCATAGTTCCCTGAGCGCCTGTGCCTGCATAGGCTTTCCCATCTATCACAAAGGAAACTGCAAAGAGAACCGGTCCTCCCGGATAATCGGGCAAACTTCGCCACTGATCAGTAGCAGGATTATATTCATAGAAGTCGAATAGCATATACTGCCCATCGAAACCTCCGCCCACATAGCCTTTTCCATTAACAGAAAAAGAAAAGCAGCCATCACGTTCACCTGCGGGATAAGGTGCCTTTTCCGTCCAAGTATCCATTTGCGGATCATATTCGTACATCTTATCGGTGAGGTCTGATGCGGTCTCGAAAGAGCCACCACCAACGTACGCTTTGCCATTGATTACAAAGCTAAAGGCCCATGCAAGGTGATCGCCAGGGCTGGGGATTGGCGCCTTTTCGGTCCATTCACCATTCGAAGCATCGAAGCTAAAAACCTCGTTCCCCGCAAGTCCGCCACCTACATAGCCTTTATTATCCAGCACAAAACTAAAAGCTCCGTCTGTAGGGGTTGATGGGAAATCATTCATCTGAGTCCATTGCCCAAAAACGAGGGCCGACCAGGAAATTTGTATCAGAATGAGGAATATCTTTTTCATAATTTTTTTCTTCAAATTTATCCGGACCTGCAGGCACTGCGGGTTAACAGCTATTAAAAAATACTTAAAAATACTTAAAAATCCGGGGCTGGTCAGTCATATTGCCGGTTTGGAAACTATATTTGAGGTATGCGAAAGCAACCACTTCAGTTTCTGTTTATCCTTATGGTTGTCGCGGTAGGCGCTGTGGTTTCTGCGCAGCTCTACTGGATTTTCAACGCATATACACTACAGGAGGAAAACTTCAGGCGTGATGCATTGGTGGCGCTTCAGAACACCACTTCGCAAATTGAGGACAACTACACATGCCTTGAAAGTTTTAATAAAATAAATCTGAAACAGCGAGAGAATATCCTCATCCTTAAACGAAATGCGGATGGGGTTTCTATGGATACCATCCGCCAGTTTGCCGCAGCCTATACAGGCGATAGCCTTTTTTCAACCAATTCCTTTTCTTCTCCCCTGACCGCCACTGCTGAGATCCTTGTGAAATACCATTACTTTCCACGCAGTTATTCCCATATAACGCAATTTGACAACCCGCATAATTCATTGAAGGGAATGACGAAGAAGCAACAGGAGCAATTTTTCCGAGGCAATGTCACCCTCACCTATGCCAATGGCGAGAAATATTTCCTGGATTACATTGATTCCGTTTTAACCATCAATTTATCCAACCAGGGCATTTCTTCAGATTTCCGGTTTCAATTAAAGGACAAACAAAACGATTCCATTCTATTCAGGAATTTTGAGGATGAAGTACTCCTTGCCGGTGCCATGCCTTTCACATCATCATTTTACCAGGGTAGCCGGTTTTTTTCCCCGCAGGAGCTGCAGCTATGGATCCCCGCCCAAAACAAAATTCTGCTGGGGCGCATGGGGTTCGTAATGGTGGGCTCATTTCTGGTGCTGGTTCTGCTGGGTGCCGTAGTGTTGCTCATCGTCCGTACTTTGCTGAGGCAAAAGAAACTTGCAGTAATAAAGAATGACTTTATTAATAATATGACTCACGAATTTAAAACCCCGATTTGCAATATTTCACTTGCGCTTGAAACTATAGAAAATTCGTCTTTGGTTAATGGGAATAATGGATTGCGACAATACTTATCCATTATTAATAGTGAAAATATACGCATGGATGAAAACGTGGAAAAAATTATGGAGATTTCCATGATGGAGCGCACTGAAGTAAAGCTGAACATGAAGCCCTGTAACCTGAATAATATTGTTCGGCAGGTGGTACCTTTATTTGACCTCATGATCCGTGAAAGGCATGGCAATATTACCGTAAAAAGCTATAAGCCAGTTGTAATGGTGAATTGCGATGCGGTGCATATTTCAAATGTTTTTTATAATCTGATTGACAATGCTATAAAATATAATGATAAAACCCCTGAAGTAAATATTTCTGTTATTGAAGAAAATGATCTTATTAAAATTGAATTTTCTGATAATGGTATTGGAATAAATCAGGAACACCAGAAACCAATATTTGATAGCTTCTACCGGGTTTCCACTGGCAATAAACATGATGTAAAAGGTTTTGGCCTGGGATTGAGTTATGTAAAGAATATAATTGAAAGTCATCGGGGTGATGTTCAGCTAAATAGCAGGAAAGGAGGAGGATCCGTATTCTCTGTGCGCCTGCCCATTGAAACGAAAGAAGTAAAGCGAAGCTCCCGGATAAACCTGCATAGATTGAATTTATGACTAAAACTAAAATACTTCTGGTTGATGATGATGAAAATCTGACGTTTCTCCTTAATGAGAACCTGATGACGGCCGGTTATGAAGCTACCATCTGCAGGGATGGAGAAAGCGGTTTGCGTTCATTCCGGGCGGAACTTTTCCAGCTTTGCATCCTGGATGTGATGATGCCAAAAATGGATGGATTTACGCTGGCAAAGCAAATAAGAAAGCAAGACCACCATATCCCCGTCATTTTTCTCACAGCCAAAAATATGATTGATGATAAATTAAAAGGATTCGATCTTGGCGCGGATGATTACATGACAAAACCTTTCAGCTTCCATGAACTCCTTTGCCGCATTAAAGCCGTGCTGAGCAGGACAGGAGTTTCAGAAAATTCGTATCATTGGGACAGCCGCATGGGAAATTTGATTTTCAATTATAATATGCGTAGCCTGAAAAATGGCAGCAAAGAAAAAAAGCTAAGCGCCAAGGAGGCGGAATTGCTACAGGTATTCCAGGAGAACAAAAACCGCCTGATCTCGCGGCAACAGATCCTGAAACGCGTTTGGGGTGACGATGACTTCTTCACCTCCAAGAGCATGGATGTATATCTCACCCGCATCCGGAAATTGATAAAGGATGACCCCTCACTGGAACTGCTGAACGTGCATGGCGTGGGATACAAGATGATTGTGAATGGGGAGATTGAGGAATAGGTGAAGTCTGATTTGAATTTACAGGCTCTTTTGTCCTTTTCTTGAGTGAAACGGGTTTCTCCACATTTATTTTATGCAAAAATGATTTTTGAAACATCGCACATTTGCCATGTTTAATTACCGTTCCTTTTCTTATCCATTTTTCTGGTAAAAATTCTTCCCCACGCGCTTAATATGGTCCAGCACATCAGGGTCGCTGATATGGTGGTAAAGTGAAATATCAATGGAGTAAGGCAGGAGGAGATCATCCAACTCCAGCGAAATCCGGTTGATGTCCTTCCACTTCAGTTCAGGGGCAATTACGGTTAGGTCAATGTCGGATGAAGGCTTAAAGTTGCCCTTGGCACGTGAACCGTACAGCAGCACTTGGTCCACCTGTGGATGCTTTTTGAATACCTCGATTATCCGCTTCAATGCTTTCTCTGGCAACCCAAATTTCATTGTTCCTTATTCTCCTTCCTGATTTGTTTCTTAATGATTTCCTCAAAGCTTGATCTCAATTTCATGAACTCGTGAATGTATGAATCCTGCACCTGCTCAGCAATTTCATTGGCCGTTTCTTCATTGTAACTGTGTACGGTAAGCTGGCGGCTCTTGATCATTTCCATCCAGGCATCTCCGTTTGCAATCAACTCTCGCCTAAAAGCCATTCGAAAAGCATCCCGACTTCCCTGGATGCCTTCCTCACCCTGGTATTCATAGAAATCTTTGATGGTATTCCAGGCAAGCTCGAATGTGTACTCAAATGCCTGGATCAGCCCTTGTTGCTCCAGTTCGTTCAGGGTGCCTTTGTCAATGAACTTCTCAAGTTGACTAAGCGCCTTCTTGTATTTGCTGAAGCGCTGAATCCAACGTATGTCTTTTTGGTTTAGCATCGTTTTTTTAATCTGAATCAAATTTTCAGTAATCAGTTCTCGTTAATCCCTCGCTCGGCCACTCAAACTCTGCCAGAGCAAAGGATCGGCCTGTGCTCCTTTTTATTCTTCCTCGAGGCATCCAGTTTTCCTGTTCCAGTTCGCTCGTCAGCTCAAAGTATTTGACAAAGTTACCGTCAAAATTTGGTGCGGCTCAGCGCGTATTCGCTGAACGAACTGCACGAGAAAAAATCTATATGGCGCAAACCAAAGATGCGCTACACATTGGCCGCCTTGGCCTTAACAAAAAGAATATAAGCCTAAGACCAGCCAATCAATATTTCCAGGCAGCTTCAATTTCCCTGGATCAGCACCTTCAGCTTTGGAAGGCAATGGCTTTTATAAGCAATCACTTCAGCGATGCTTCATCTTTAGAAGATAAATTGGAGGAAGTACTGAACGCCTGGATCAGCTATGATAGGGAATCCTGTGCAAATTTGCATTTGAATTGAAAAATTTCCGGATAAGTGTGTAAATTTGCATTATGATAGCACGGCTTCTCCATCCGGTTCTTAATGATTACGTTTCCCAGTTCCCTGTTATTTTTCTCACCGGTCCACGCCAATCGGGAAAATCAACACTGGAGAAAACACTTGTGGGCTGGAGCTATGTGAACCTTGAAGATCCTGACCAAAGAAACCTGGCGACAAATGAACCCGCCCTTTTTCTGGCGCAATTGGGCGAAAAAGCCATTATTGATGAAGCGCAGCATGTTCCCGAACTTTTTTCGCACATCCAACTCATTGTGGATGAAAATCCCCAGCGGAAATTTCTGCTAACGGGGTCGCAGAATTTCCTGATGCTGGAAAAAATTACGCAATCGCTGGCGGGCAGAACAGGTATACTCCAGCTTCTGCCCTTTTCGATGGATGAACTGGCGTATGTGGGCAAGCTCCCTGCTCTGGAAACCTATCTTTGGAAAGGTAGCTATCCCAGAATCTACGATCAAAATATTGACCCTAAGGCTTTCTACAACGGCTATCTGAATACCTATGTGGAGCGGGATGTACGCAGCATCCGCAATATTGGCGACCTTGCTACCTTCCGCAGGTTCCTTGGTCTTTGTGCCGGAAGGATTGGGCAATTGCTCAACATGAACGCCCTGGCTACCGAAACCGGTACCAGCGTGAATACGATCAAACACTGGCTCTCTGTGCTGGAGGCAAGCTATGTTATCTACCTCTTGCAGCCGTATCACAAGAATTTTAACAAGCGGATAACCAAATCTCCAAAACTTTATTTCTATGATACCGGCCTTGCCTGTCGCCTGTTGCTCATCAATAAGCCTGAGGAGTTACTCAATCACTTTGCCCGCGTACAAATTTTCGAGAGCCTGGTCATAACGGAAATCCGCAAGTCATTGCTGAATGCAGGGGAAATGCCGCACCTCTATTTCTGGCGCGACAGTCATGGCCATGAAGTGGACCTATTGATAGATCAGGGCGCAACAATAACTGCAGTGGAAATAAAATCGGGAAAAAATCCATCGCTCAATTACCTGAAAGGGCTAAAGTATTGGCAGGAGTTAACCAGTGAGTCGGCTGAAACTTCGAAGGTGGTTTACGCTGGTGAGCAGCAGATGAGGACTGGGCATGGGGATTTAGTGCCGTGGATGAAAGTAGTGGACCTGGTTTCGAAATAGAATCTGGTTTCAGGGAATTTTTCCTTCTTTGTCCAGAATGAGCACCATCAATAATATAATCAAATATTACCGCTGCTATGATGCCGATAATGGCGAACTGGCGATAACAAACATTTTCAGAAATAAGGTGGATACTGAAACGGGTTGGCATACACATCAGTCCGATATCCTGTTCTTACTGGATCTTTAAAAAAGATATGTACCTGCATTTCCTGATGAGCCGTCATAAGGAAAGAAGGAATAAATTAGGAAACCACCCCGGGTATCGAATTGCGTTTGCAGAGGCGTATTTTTCCGGGAGCTGCAACAGGTTAAATTATTCATTCATTTTTCGGGCTGAGTTACCCGGCATTAGTATGATCGGGTAACCTGTGTTTTCCCCTCGTGCTTCACAATTCCTGGCTATCTTTAAATTACAATGGACCTTAAGAAAAATGGGAAAAAATATTTTGATGGGAATGTCTAAATTTGAAAGGGGAGTTCGTCTTACCTGTGTTGAAACAATTTATTTAATCATTAAAAAAGTAAAAAAATGACAGCAAAAGCAATTGCGAAGGCATGGTTCAACGGTATTGACTCCAGGAACTTTGAGGGTGTAAAGAAGCTTATGGCACCTAACCACAAATTTCACAATCCAATGAGTCCTCAGCCCATTGAAGTGGAAGAACACATTGGCATGATGCAAATGATGACTTCAGCCTTTGAGGGAAAACATCACATTGACCAGTTAATTGAAGACGGAAACCATGTTGTAGCCAGAGGACACTGGTCAGGAAAACATGTTGGGGAATTCAACGGAGTTCCTGCTACCGGCAATGATCTTACTTTTTCATGGATGGATCTTTTTGAAATCGTGGATGGAAAAGTAGCAAACGAATATTTTGAAATGAACCCGTTGAGCATCATGTCTCAAATTGGTGCAATGGAAACTAAAGACGCATAATCATGAATGAATATCTGATAATTATTCGAGGTGGTGAGGATGTATCTTCGCTTAAATCTCCGGAGGAAATGCAAAGACATATGCAAGAATGGCAAAAATGGATGGGGGGACTGGCTGAAAATGGAAAATTCGTGGCCGGCCAACCCCTCATGAATGAAGGCAAATCATTAGTTGAGGCCGGGAAGCGGGTAATTGACCGTCCGCTTGCAGAAGGCAAAGAATTGGTTGCCGGCTACATTATCCTGAAGGCTGAATCGCTGAACGAAGCCACCGAATTGGCCAAAGGTTGTCCAGGTCTTGAGCATAATTGCACACTTGAAATTCGGGAAATAAGACCAATGGATTGAATTTGAAAATTTCACCCGATATTGAACTTACAGTAAACCATCTTTTCAGACATGAGTCCGGAAAGATGGTTTCTGTTTTAGTAAAAATTTTCGGATCTGAAAATTTTGGATTGGCCGAAGATGTAGTGCAGGATGCTTTGCTTTCTGCTATGGAAACCTGGAAATTCAGAGGCATTCCGGATAATCCAAAGGCATGGCTATACAGAACTGCAAAGAATAAAGCGATTGACATAATCAGAAGAGATAAGCACAATCAAATTATTGATTTTGCCGATCCGGAAAGAAAATTATTGACATCTGAATATACGCTTTCTGAAGCGATGAATAATCATTGGCAGGAGAGCAATATAAAAGACGATTTTCTTGGGATGATGTACGCCTGTTGCCATCCTGCTATTTCAGAGGAAAATCAAAAAACCTTCATTCTCAAATCTCTTTGCGGATTTAGTACAAAGGAAATTGCGAGAGCATTTTTGACGGAGGAACAGACGATATCCAAGCGGTTGTACCGCACCAAAGAATACTTCAGAAAATCAAAGATAAAACCCCGGATTCCTTCGAAAAATGAATTATCATCCCGGACCAGCGTTGTTCTGGAAACAATCTATATGCTTTTTAATGAGGGGTATAACTCCACGCATTCAGATAACTTGATCAGGGAGGACCTGATTGCGCAATCTATGTTATTGTGCAAATCCTTAATCGAAAATGACAAAACGCACCTGCCCGAAGCCCACGCACTTATGGCATTAATGTGTTTGCATGGCTCAAGAAGCGCAGCAAGAGTTTCGGCCGAGGGAGACCTTATTCCTTTGGAAAAACAAGATCGGTCAAGCTGGAACAGAGAATTGATAAATGCAGGGAACAACTATCTGAACAAGGCTGCGGTTGGAAGTTTCATCTCAAATTATCATCTGGAGGCAGCTATTGCTTACGAACATTGCATAGCTCCCAACTACCGGTCAACTAATTGGGAATCCATCGTATATTATTATGATGCATTGCTTTTTAAATATCCTGATCCCATTCTTTCGCTTAACCGCTGCATTGCTTTAATGGAAGCAAAAGGACCTGAGACCGCGTTGGAAAGCTTAAATGAATTAAAAATTGACAAGATATTAGAAAAATACTATTTGTATTATGCGACAGTAGGAGAAATTTACTCAAGGCTGGGCGAGGAAGAAAAAGCAATAATTGCATTCAGAAAAGCAAAGGAGCTAACGCTTTCCAATAAAGAAAAGCGATTCCTGATGGACAAAATATTAGGAATTCAGACTTAAATGATTATTATTGGTATCAAAATTTGAACGGATAAAATAATAAGAGAAGTGGCATATATTGGTTATATTTTGATCATTGTGCATGGCATTTTGTTGCTGTGGTCAGTAGGCGGGTTCCTCGAAATGATCCTGCACAAGGTGCCATGGAGACCCTTTACAAATCCCGAATTCCCGGCATGGGTCCTGATCATTCATTGGAGCTCCGTTTTGTTTGCTTCGGTAAGTTTTCTTTACGGATATTTTACCCACTGGGACAAAACACCCGCGATCATGGCAATTGCTTATAGCATGATGGCAGTGGTTTGCGTAATTGAAACATTTGGCTTTATGACAAGCAAAATGAAATACCTGGCAATGGGTGCGGAATTTTTTACTTACGCTTTGATTTTACTCCTGCTGTTCCGCAGTAAATACTTTATAGAATATTTTAGTTAAATAAAATTTGAGTTAATTGTTATGATTTAAAAAAACGGCAATGTTTAAATTTTTAAGAGGATGACAATACTTTTTTTGAACAACTCAGAATATTGAAATTCATAATAATTCAAATCTTAAAATTGTTAAATATATTCCTGCAGGAGAATTGTAAATCTTTCAATTCTCTCCTGCGTTCATAAAGCCTCTTTACTGTACGTGCCATATTTCTCCTTAAAATCAGTATTACCGGAATCATGTTTCCGGCTTTTGTACTTACCCTTACAGTCCGATGCTTTTCCTAATTTTGCCGCTAAATTTTAACAGCCTTATGGAGCGTCCTGAATTCAAAGCAAAGAAAAAACCCGGCAAGGAGGAATACCTGTATTGGTACGAAATGATGCAGTTGATCCGCAAGTTCGAATATAAATGCAGCCAACTCTACGGCCAGCAGAAAATACGGGGATTCCTTCATTTATATATGGGGCAGGAGGCCTTGATAGCGGGAGCTATGACGGCTTCAACCAAGGACGATCCCATGATCACCGCCTACCGGGATCACGGCCATGCACTGGCTGCCGGCCTCACACCGGCTTCAGTAATGGCAGAGCTTTTTGGGAAAGTAACAGGATGCACTAAAGGAAAGGGCGGATCCATGCACATGTTCAGCAAGGAAGGCAATTTCTTTGGCGGGCATGGGATTGTGGGCGCTCAGATCCCGTTGGGAGCAGGCATTGCCTTCGCAGAGCAGTATAGAGGCACTAAGAATGTTTGCCTCTGCTATATGGGCGATGGTGCCGTTCGCCAGGGAAGTTTTCATGAAACGCTGAACATGGCGATGTTCTGGAAACTGCCGGTAGTATTCATTATTGAAAATAACAAATATGCAATGGGCACTTCTGTGCAGCGTGTGAGCAACGTCACGGACCTGTATAAACTGGGAAGTGCTTATGAAATGCCTTCAGTGCAAAAGGATGGAATGAGCTGCGAGGAAGTGCATGGTGCCGTTAAAGAAGCGGTTGACAGAGCGAGAAAAGGAGAAGGTCCCACTTTAATTGAATTTGTGACTTACCGCTATAAAGGCCACTCAATGAGCGATCCTGCGAAGTATCGTACAAAGGACGAAGTAAAGGAGTATGAGGAACGCGATCCGATTGAGCGGATACGGCAAACGATCCTCGAGAAGAAATATGCAAAGGAGGCGGACCTGGAAAAGATTGACAGCCAGATAAAGGAGGAGATTACGGAGGCAGTAAAATTTGCCGAAGAGTCTGAATATCCTTCGGCAGATCAGATTTATGAAGACGTATATGCCCAGGAGGATTATCCTTTCCTTAAAGATTAGACACTACAAATCAGCAGGAGTAATCATTGCATAAAATTCTACTTTTGCACTCTTTATAATTATTGAAGCTAAATATCAGAATGGCAAAAACGACTAAGGAAAAACCTGAAGCAGCCCATCAGAATGTGGTAGAAGAAAGGTCAGGGTTTGAAAGGTTTGTAGAAGAAAATTCCCAGGTGCTGATGATTGCAGGTGCTGTGATCCTCGCTGGAATTCTGGGATTCTTAGGCTATCAGCAGTTTATACAAAAACCTGCACAGAAAGAGGCGCAAAGTAATATCTTCATGGCGCAGGATTATTTTGCAAGAGATTCGTTGAACCTGGCGCTAAACGGTGATGGCCAGAATATGGGGTTCGTTGACATTGCTGATAAATATAGCAATACCAAAACGGGAAACCTTGCCAGCTACTATGCAGGGATCATTTACATGAGGCAGGGCCAGTATGAGGTTGCCCTGGACTACCTCGAAGATTTTAGCTCAGACAGCAAGGTAATATCCGCTTTCAAGTATGGTTTGATCGGTGATGCGCATGTTCAGTTAGGCGATCATGACAAAGCTGTGAGCAGCTACGAGGAAGCAGTTGAAGCCGATGAGAATAGTTATACAGCCCCAATGTTTCTCAAGAAACTTGGCCTGCTGCGGGTGCAAATGGGAGAACATCAGAAAGCCCTTGAGGCGTATGAAAGAATTAAAAATGATTACCCCGAATCCAATGAAGCCGGAGATATTGAAAAGTATATTTCCCAAATGGAAGCCCAACTTTTCGTAGAAAGAAAATGAGTACTGCAGGACAATCCGGCTCTTTCTCTCCTTCTGGTTTACTTCCGAAAATAAAGGAAAAAAAATTCGGGATCGTCTACGCTCAATGGCACGAGGAAATCATTAATTCCCTGGTTACGGGAGCGGAAAAAATCCTTTCCGAATTTGGCATTCCTGAAGCCAATATCACGAAAAGAAGTGTACCCGGTTCTTTTGAGCTTCCGCTCGGAGCGTATTATCTTTCCAAATTTGCGAAGGCTGATGCAGTGATCTGCATTGGCTGTGTCGTTAAAGGCGAAACGCCTCATTTCCACTATATCTGCGATGCTGTCGCCAATCACATAATGCAACTCAGCAGTGTCCACAACAAGCCGTTTATTTTTGGCGTCCTGACGGTAGATACTATGGAGCAGGCGACAGAGCGGGCAGGCGGGAAGCACGGCAACAAAGGCGAGGAAGCTGCTTTGGCGGCTCTGCAAATGTTACAGTTGAAAGAAGAACTGTCTACGCCCAAGCAGGGCGGGCAACTGGGATTTTCAAAATTTTAAGGCAGCCCCAAAGTGGCTGTAACCCCAAATTTCTTTCTTCCTAAAAATCCAGGCCCAGCGAAATATATAAAATCCTTTCCTGGAAAAGTCCGTCTTCTATACCCCATGCGAGATCAGCTTTTACGAAGTAGCCGAGCAAAATACTGCGAAAACCGAAACCCACTCCCTGCACGATGGGCTGTCGAATAGCATCTACTGTGGCGTAGAGCGGAGGCAAATCGAGAGAAGGCAATGGAACCAGGTAGCTGCCGCGCAATATTTCATCCCCGGACCATGCTGTACCCGCATCTCCAAAAAGTACCACCTGAAAATTCTCCGTAAACTCTGACCGGATGGGTTTGGCATTGAGCATCTTAAAAACCGGAAATCGCAACTCGGTATTTAATACACCATAGGAGCTTCCGTTCCTGATGTTTTGCTCAAAACCCCGCAGAGTGGGGGCCAGGACTTTAAAAAGATATTCCTCGTCTTCATCCGTTCCGATGTCTCTATTAAAACTCGGATAGAGCCAGTTATCTATACCTCCCAGGTAAAATGCCACCCGCTGCCTGCCCAGCGAAGTTTCCATTGTAAGCCGCGATGCCCAGGATATGCTGGCCGGAAGTGTGAAATAAGTTCTTACTTCAAAACCCGGCACTGCCAAAATACCGTTGTCCGCATTCAGTCCTTGAAAAATATCGGTCCATGCCCTGAATCGTATACCTTCATATAAATTCAGGGCGCGGGGATAAGCATTATTATAGGCAAACTGAAAACGGGTTCCGGCAAAAGCGCGGGACACGATAGGAGCTTCCGCAGAGGCTGGTCCGGTAGTTCTTGGAATGGTACGATCCAGACGGAAAAAAGGAGCGGCCTGTAAATTCATGATCCTGTTGAGCGGATAGTCCAGCGTCAGGCGGAGTTCCTGCAGGGTTTCTTTGGTTGCCAATTCCTGTGTGGCCAGCTTTTCGGTTTTTCTGAGAAAACTCAGGGTTTTGTCAAGCCGGCCCTTGAGGTAGGCATAATCCATAAAATAATCCAGTTCATTAAAATCAGCCGCGATGCGCACACCTCCGGCAATGCGGTGGTTGCCGGGAACATCAGTGAGCGCAAATTCCATCAGCATATCCCATGGCCGGTCATACAGGAAGTCCCGCCTGCCCAGAAAAGTGATGTACCGGTTGTAGAAGACGCTGTTATTTACCTGCAAAAGCAAATAAAGAGGCGAGAAAGTCAGCGAATAATCAGTTGTTCCCATAGGAACAGGCGGGGTTTCCTGCCTGGGATTTTCTGCCCTTTGCCGCATGTATTCCTTCCATTGTTGTTCTGTCCAGAGAAACCGGGTTTGAAAATAGACGTCCGAAGCAGCGGCAGGCGTATCAATCGCGGAGGAATCAATAATGCCGCTGTCTAATACTGTTTTTTCCGGCATAAATTGCTCAGGAGAAACCGGTTCTGAGGCAAGTGGGGTCAACTTTCGCCTGATGGTGGTTTGCAAAGGAAACTCAGGCACCTGCGAGGAAGAGATGTAATATCCGGCATCGTTGCGCCACAGGTCGTAGAAAACCTGATTGCTTTCATCCACATCATGGTTCTTGATGTTGCTGCTGTAGTTGGTTTGCCGGATGATGGCAGCCGTATCCGCTGTACTGCCGAAGGACGGGAGAATGGCAATGTTGCGATTCCTGATTCCGCTTTCACTCGTAATATACGCCACCGTAGAATCGGAGATCCAGCGAAGCTGTTGCACGTCTTGCGGTCCGTGAAAAGCTACCCGGTGAATTTCCGGTTCTTCATCATTTACTAAAAGCTCAAAAATATTCAGCGCTGTAAACTGAAGCGAATCTTCACCTTCCGCAGATTGCTCTTCTTTACGATTCGATAAAAAGAGCACCCGCCCGTCAGAATTCACAGCAGGCTGGAGATCATCATAAATATCGTTGGTGATCCGCGTCAATTCCCTGAAAGCCATGTCATAGATAAACAGGTCGCTCTGTCCCTGGCTGATGGCGCTCATCATCAGTTGGTCGCCAGCCGGCAGGTAACAAACAGAAAGGACCTGATCCAGCCCTGTCAGCGCTTCTTTATCCTTTTGTAATTTTTTTTGAGTGAAATCATAATTAACCAGGGCGGGTTTCCCTTTTTCCAGGTATGTGATTGATAGCCTTGATCCGTCCGGGTTCCAATCCATGGCCGGTAAAACGGCCGGTTCATAGCTGGACTTAATCCTGAAGCCGCTTTTAAATATTCGTTCAAAATGGCGCATCCTGAAGTCCATAAGCCACACTTCCAGCGCGCCATGATGGTTGACTGTAAATGCTACCACTTCTTCTGTGGGATGAGCCCGCACTGCTTCTACATTCAGTTTATTGAAGCGCTGGGGAAGAGCCGTTTCCCGTGGCATTTCTATCTCAGGATATTTCCGGTATTGCCATTGATTGTGCAGGTACCATTCGTTGTAAAGGGATTCAAGTCGTTTTCCTATTTCAAAGACAAAACCGGCTTCCATATTCTTATTCGTCCTCATATAATAAAGGATGCCGGCTACTTGCTGCAGGCCGTACTGCTGCGCCAGATAGTTCCAAAGAGACTGGCCCACAAGGTCCTGCTCGTGCGGCCGCAACCTATTGAAATCCTTGAATCTGCCTGACAGGATGCCTTCTTTCAACTGCACATCCTTTTGAACCGGCCAGCCTTCCGCAGCAAATTGTACCAGCCCGTTCACATACCAATCCGGCAGATTAATGAGCGTGGAATTCTGCAGAATATCCTGAATGCTGCCGCCATAAAGCCAGTCGTTCAGCACCATACGCGCTACTACAGCCTTGAGTTGTATTCTGAATTCTTCATGATTTCCGGTAAAGTAAACCACGCCTTTCAGCACTTCCATATCAATGTATCCGCCTATGTTGTCATCTTCCCATCTTGGAAAAAGATTGGTTTGCTCAAATTCAGCATAGGAATTATAAATAAGAATCCGGAACTTATTCACCGTGCGATAATCGAATAGTACTTGCGCTTCTTCCAATTGAACAGGAACTTCCTGCATTGCATATTTGGCCAGGTGCTCGCCCCCTTCTGTAAAGTAAATATCAAATCGCTCGCCTGGCAAGAAGTTCCATTCCAGTTGCTTGTATTGCAGCCGGTTTTTTTCGAATACGGAATTGGCAATTTGTGACCAGGCAGTTACAGGAAGTAATACCGCAAGCGGAAAGAGGAACAGACGAAGCGTAAAAATAAGGCTCAGGTTGCCTTGCCGGATCCGTGTTTTCAGGGATTCATGTAAAACCCGGCTATCATATTTTTTTGGCTTAATAGCTTCCATAATACTTCCTGAGAAACCATTCAGCAGCCAATAGCAGGAGGAGAATAAAGAAGAATACCTTGAGGTTGATGAGCTCCCGCAGGTCGAACTGTACATAGCTGATGGCTGCTAGGTCTTCGCGCTGTTGAATCGCTTCCAGCAATTGCTGCTCCTGCCCCGGCCAGAATATGTTACCTCCGCTTTCTTCAGAAAGGCCAAAGAGGAGCCGGTGGTTGGCTACGGTTTGCAGATATTCCAGCCCTGTTGATTTTACCACGATCTGTCCACTCAGGCTATAGCTCTGATTCCCAACATTGACTGAACCTGTATAATCATAACTTCCTGCAGGCAGATAACCCGCATTCAGGGAATAGCGGTTCCGGGCAGGGACAAATGCATAATTGTATTCATTACCGGCAGTGTCGCGGAGTGTCAACCTCACCTGGGCATCCTGAACAGGCTCATAGGATTGATTGTAAACCTCGGCTTCAAACCGCACGGCTTCATTCTCAAAGAATATATTCTTCGCGGGTTGTAACCTGAAGAAGCGTTTATCAGCTCTCAGCGAAAGATATTGGATGGTTTTGCTCAGCAATTCCTCCATCGCTTTATGATTGCCTGTTTCCAGAAAATTATGAAGATACCAGCGCCATATTCCTTCACCCGCAATAACGCCTGTCTTTGCTGTCCCTGCCGGCATAAACGCCATTAAAGGCAAGGCTGTTTCCACCTGGCCAATTTGCTGATGCAGCAACACCTGGTTATCTCCTGTAAAGCGATAATTACCATACGTGCTGATGAGGGGAGGCATGTCCCGGATTAAGGAAACCGATTCTCTTGACAGCATAAACAGATCGAAATCATCATTTATTCTGGGCAAAACTTCGTTGGTGCTTCGTCCGCCTGGCGATATTTCTATTCCGAGATCGAGATTATTCAACTGTCCGAAATTCGTTTTTGTACCGAGTACGAGCAGCATAGGAACCTTCTCTTCATTCAGCATGGAGATAAGGCGCTGGCCTTCTGCGCCTCCGTCAGGAAGCTGGTGAAGGATTACCATGTGGTATTTCCCCAGCGATTCAGCCGAGACTGGCCCCGCCTGCATAAAATCGCGCAGCACCGCAGTTTCCACTTCATAGCGCTCATTCACGGCTATGAGTTTTCTGAGCGCTGCAATGTCAGGATGCGGTGCAGCGGCCAGCAACAGGATGGCTTTCCGGCTGTCCAGCACTTCTATGAAGATATCCTGGCTATTGTTGCGCAAACTGATCTCACCTTCCTGTGGTGTCAACCTCAGGGTGTATTTCTGCACGCCCGGCTCATTTGCCTGAAGAAAGACATTTTCTTCTATTCTGAAATCATCATCTTCTATTTCAAATTGGCTGCTGTGGACTGTTTTGCCCTCGTGCGTAATGGTGAGCGTAGCGTTGGCTCCAGCCAGTTCCGTGGCCCCTGTTTCGATCTGGATCGGAAATTCATTTCCCTGGTAAACAATGTCATTGTGCCGCACATCGCGGAGCACGAGATCGCGCGGAGGAATTGTATCGCCAAGTGCCAGCGTATAAATGGGCACGTTGGGCCGGGATGAAAAAAGCGGATTCACACCTTGATTATAGATGCCGTCCGTGGCGAGTATTACCGCACCCAAATTCTGATTGGTATAGCGGTCCTGCATTTCCCGGAACAATTGCGAATAATTGGTGGCCGGTTCGGAAAAGTCAAGGTCATCGCCCGGAGTGGCCCGGTCTCCGAAAGTATAGATATCCACCTTGTAGTCTTGCCCCAATGCCCCGGCCACTTCGGTGATACGCTGCCTCAATTGTTGCTTGTATTCCAGTGAATCCTTATTCAGCAGAATGGATTGGCTGTTGTCTATTGCCACCGCAATTACAGGTTCCTCAACACTCTTGAAGGCGGTTCTGATAAAAGGCGAAAGAAGGAATATGGTCAGCATCGTTACGCTGAGGAAGCGCAACAGGATCAGCAGGAAGGTGGGATATTTCCACATGCCATTTTTGCTGAACTGGCTATTGTGATAAGTTAGGAAAGCAATCCCCGCCCCGGCTATTAAGCAGAAAATGATGAAGTAAGCAGGGTATTCTAATTTCAGGCTGAAGTCCAAGGAGATGTGAGCTGGATTGTGAAAAATGGGTAGAACGGCAAATTTGCCATATTCTTTTAGATATTCAATGAAGGTGCAGCAGGTGCAAGGTGGCACAAATGCGCGGGTGTCCGGTTAATATTAAAATTTAAATATTCAGGGATTAAATCCGGATTAACTTAATTTTTTATAAACTGGGGAATACGGCCCGTCCGAATTCTCTGTTTTCGTCAATTACGGGAATTATCTTATTACTTAATCTCCTGGAAATACTCCCGCACCTTCAGCCGATAATAGCCATTGAGCGCAGGCGGTACGGTTTGAAGAAGTTCCACCTCCCTGAGTTTGCGCTGCTTGTATTCCTCGAGAGCGCGTTGCTGGGTTTGTGCAATCTGGTCTGCCGTTTTTGATTCACGCTTTTCCTCAAATTCCTGCTGGCGTTCGGCCTTTTCAGCATCCAGAAGTTTCACCATGATGTCTTTCTGGCGGTTCAGCATCTCATTGCTAAGGCGTTTATTTACCAGATCTTTTTCCGTTTCTTCCATCATCTTTTGCAATTCCTGAAGTTCGCTGCCGGGCTTTCCATCCTTGCCCTTTTTCTCGTTCATTTTGCGGATCTCATTCCTGATTGCCTCCTGCATTGCAGCCATGCGCGCCAGTTGTTCGCTCATGCCACGCTGCCCTCCCGGAGTCTTTCCATCCTTCATCTCCTGCAATTGCTGATTAAGCTGCTCCTGCAGTTGTTTCATCTTGCTCATGCTGGGGCCTCCAGCTTTCTTAGGTTTTCCTCCCTCACCCATGTTCTTCGGATTCTGACACTGTTGGCTGCCTTCCATCATGCTGGCCATTTGCTGCTGCATCTGATCCATTACTTCGCTCAGCATTACTGCCAGATTGTTTGCCGAGGTCATAACATATTGCTGGTGATTCCGGGCAGAAGGGATCTGGCGCTCCGAGAGAGCCGCCAATGTTTTATCCATATTATAATTGACCAGCCCTATTTCCTTATTCACAAATGTTTGGATCTGGAAAACGCGTTTGCTCAATGAAAGGAGGCTGTCTTCTATCAGGCGGGCATCATCCTTAAGCTTGCTCTGCTTTTTGCTCAACTCCACAAACTGGGGATTGTATCTCCTTATCTGTCCAAGCTCTTCCATCAGACCTTCCTGCTCCATGCTCAGATTGATGAGGTTCTCCAAAATTTGCCGAAGCGATTCGTAATCCTCCTGCATGCCCTCCATCTCCATACTGCTTTGCGAGCTCTCCATCTGCTCCTTCATTTTCTTCATCTTCTGAGCCGCATTCTTCTGATTTTCTGAAGCCTTGCTGTTTTGCTTTTTCTCCATCTTTTCACTGCCTTCCTGCATTTCCTGTTTTATTTCGTCCTCCTGCTGCTCAGTATCGTCCATATCGCGGGGCCGTTCCAGTTCCTCGTTCATCTCCTTCATTTCCTTCAGGTCTTCCTGCAGGTCCTCAAATTCTTCTTTCAGTTGCTCCTGCTCCTTTTGCAACTCCTCCGTTTTCTCATCGTCCTTTTCATTTCCGGCCTTCTCAGTTTCTTCAGCCAGTTTCTCCTGCTTTTCGGCCAGTTCTTCGAGCTTGTCAATGGCATCCTGCATTTTCTGATCGAGTTCCAGTTCCTTGAAAAGTTCCAGCATCCGGTCCAGTTCCTTCTCCATATCCTTATCCTGAAGGTTCATTTTTTCCAGTTCCTGCTGTATCTGGTCCTTCATGTTTTTATCCATGAGTTCCTCCATCTTCCTGAAGAGTTCCTTCATTTCGTCTGTCATCACCTGGTCAAACATTTCCTGAAGCTGCTGATGCTTCTGCATCAGGTCCTCATCCATCTCTCGATAGTCGGACTGTTCCTTTGTGTTCTCTTTGTATTGCTCCTGAAGGTCTTCCATCGTTTTCTGCATCTCTTCCTGCTTCTTCATGATGTCCTCCAGCATCTTTTTATCTTCCCAATTCAGGTTCTTTTTATTAATGAGTTTCTCCCGGGCATCCTGCATTTCTTTTTGCAATTGCGTAACCTGGCGCACGGCAGCCTGCATTTTATCTTTTATCTCCTGATTCGTTTCATCCATTTTCTGCTCAAGCTCTTTTTTGGTAGGGGCCTGGTAGCGCATCATTGTACTCCGGCTCGATTTGCGTCCATTCACCTGATCATTATCCCATACCTGGAAAAAGTATTCTATTTCATCTCCGGCTTTTATTGCGAATTCATTCAGATCCCAGAAATGATGAAATGCCTGGATGGTTTTGTTGGCTGAAAAGCTGATGTCGCGGCTTTGCAGTTCTGGCTCGCTGTCTTTATCACCTTCACGGAAAATGCGGTAATAAAAGCGCAGGGCCGTGAGGCCGTAGTCGTCCGAAATCTCTCCGGAAAAGAAGAGTTGCCTGTTGCTCAATGAATCCTGCTCCTGCTGCACATTGATAGCAGGATATGCATCCGGAATTACATTTACATGATATAAAATGGAATCGCTGCTTTGAAGGTATTCATTATCGGCTTTCACAAAATATTGGTCATTCCTCAAAAAGCGTTTATCAAACCGGAATTCGTTTTCGCCTGTGCGTTTGGTGGCCAGGGCAGTATCGCTGAAAATAAGGCTCAGGTTGTTGGTAAATGCTGTGTTGAACTCCCATCTCACGCTGGTTCCCGCAGGAATGTTCAGGTCTCCCACATTTTTTAGTTGCTCATCCTTTTTTCCTACATAATCCGGGTAATCCAGGCTCAGGGTAAATCCCTGTAGCAGAGGTTTCGGCAGTACTTTTAACTGGTACGGCCTGGAAATAAAACCGTCTGCGCCAAACTGAAATTCTTGGTCTTCCTGAAGGTTTTTTAGTACAAATTCAAAATTCATCTTGTCCACGCGGGTCATGCGGAACTGGTTTCCATTAAGTACGATGTAACTCTGGTTGGGAATTTCTTTGCCTTTGAGGCGCAACTTCACCGTGAAGTTCTCCTGGCGAAGCGCCTGCATGGAATCGTTGGCTAGGACAAATTCAAAGGGAGCGACCGGCTCATAATAGGTTTGGTGATTAATGAGCCGCGTGGTACTCTCCAGGAGCATATTCCGGGATGTTATCAGGATGGCCAGTAGCGCCACCACAGGAATCAAGGCATATTTCAGGTAGCGGGTATTTCCGCGGAGGTCAATGGCATTGGTGAATGGAACGGGCTGCAACTCACGCGTCCGCTGGGCAATGCTGGCATTGATCAAAGACTGCTGCGAAGGATCGTGCAAGGTCTCCGCCTGATGCTTCAACTGCAGCGTATTCAGCAGCTTATCTTTTACTTCCGCAAAATGCTTTCCTACAATGGCGGCTGCCTGGTCGTGGCTCAGGACTTTTCCCAAGTGCATCCAGTGCGCTGCGGGGATTGCCACATATTTTACAAGGATCGCGATATTCACCAGAAGATAGCTGTAAAACAGGCCGGTACGAACGGCAGTGGAATATTCTCCGAAATATTCGAATGCGGCTACCAGCAGGAATAGCAGCACCGAAATGCCCAGCACATAGATGGCGCCTTTAATGATCTGGTTCAGGTAATATTTTCTGATGAAGCGATCCAGCTTCTCTATCAGGAGTTGATAATTATCTTTCATAGGATTATGATCTCAAATAATGAGTAACGTAAAATACGGAATCATAGTGATGATGTTTCCTCTTTAACACCTTTTAACTAAAAGGAGAAGGAATTTCCGCAACCCCTATTTTACAAAAACCCTACCTGCAAATAGCGGTGAGAATAAGCGCTGGGCGGTTATCAGGGTTTGGCTTGCATATTTCCATCTTTGCCCGGATTTTATATTTCAAAAATAAAATGCAAAATGGCGGCTAATGATCCCTTTCTGGTAAAGACAATGTTTGGCCTCGAACCTGTGCTGGCGCAGGAACTGGAGCAACTCGGAGCTAAGGATATCGTGCAGCAGAATCGTGCAGTTTCCTTTACCGGAGACACGGCAATGCTGTATAAAGCAAACCTCCACTTGCGGACGGCTCTTCGCATTCTGGTTCCAATAGGATCGTTCATTGCCAACAATGAGGAACAACTTTATAAGGGCATCCGGGAGTTCAACTGGCTTCGGCACCTTGGCCCTGATGATACGCTGGCAGTGGATGCTGCAGTACACTCTAGAGAGTTTACCCATTCCAAATATGTGGCACTGAAGACTAAAGATGCGATTGTAGACCAGATCCGCGACATGAAAGGAACCCGTCCTTCCGTGGATATTAAATCTCCAACCGTCCGGATCAATATTCATATCCAGGAAAACCATTGCAATGTATCGCTTGACAGTTCTGGCGACTCGTTGCACAGGCGTGGTTACCGGCTGGATATGAACCCGGCCCCGCTGAATGAGGTGCTGGCAGCCGGACTGGTGCTTTTGAGCGGTTGGGATGCCACAACACCTTTCGCTGATCCGATGTGCGGTTCCGGCACCATCCTCACGGAAGCCGCTATGCTTGCTTATAATATTGCGCCCGGAACGCTGCGCGCTGAGTTTGGCTTTCAGCGGTGGCGGGATTATGAGCCGGAATTATGGGACACGCTATTTAAGGAAGCGCTGCTCCAGGTTAAAGAGGATGGGCCTGAAATTACCGGTGCAGATATTTCCGGTATGGCGCTGCAAAAGGCCGGAGATAATCTGAAGCGGGCGCATCTCGCGCGCGAAGTGGCGCTGAAGAAATCTTCTTTTGAGCACTTTGTCCCCGAGACGGATGGAGGGACGGTCATCATAAATCCTCCCTATGGCGAGCGGTTGAAAGAGGAAGACATCGAAGGGTTTTACAAGATGATCGGGGACCAACTGAAGCAGAAGTTTGCCGGCCATACCGCCTTGATCCTCAGCGGGAATATGGAAGCGCTGAAGTTCATTGGGCTGAAACCCTCCCGGAAAATTCCGCTGTATAACGGAAGCATTGAGTGCCGCTTTTGCCGGTATGATCTGTATGCAGGGAGCCGAAGATAAGCAGCCAATAAAGTCAAATTACAGGTCCTTCTTCTTCAACCTCCACCAACTTATTCCGCTGAAAAGAAGGATGTAGCCAATCGCAATAAAAGGTTCCTTGCCAGTAATTTCAGGAATTGGCATTCCATCTTCTCCAGCCTGCATTAGCAGAAGTTCCAATGGAAAAGGGATGAGGGCAGACATATTCTGGAAAGGTAGATAGAGCCGGTACTCTATAGGCGCTATTAAGGCTCCTATCGGCTCTATAATTATGATGTAGAGCAGAAAAAGCAGGATGGCAAGCCCGCTTTTTTTAATGAGAACCGCCAGCATTAATCCAAAAGAGAGGTAACCACAGGCATGGAGAAAGTAGTAAAAGATAAAAATGATCTTATCTCCAAGAAAAGTATCGGTGGATGAGGGGGTGTAAATTGTTCCGAAAGTTGCTCCCAGAATGAACACAGACACCGTAGCAATTACAGCTAAAACCAGAGCCAAAATTGCTTTCGCCAAAAATAGCTGGTTGCGGGAAAGACCATCAATCATATTTTGCCTGAAGGTGCCATAGCTGTACTCGTTAGCAGTAACAATGACCAGAAGAATGCTCAACAGCATTACAAAAAAGCTGGCTAGATAGGTGGCGAAGTGCCAAACGTTCGGGAAGTAATAAATGCTATCGTGATCCATAAGTGGGATTTTTTCATCGGAAAATCCCGAAATAAAATCCGAGGTAGCATAGAATGCCAAGGGGATAATTATCAGGAACAGCCCCAATATGATCCAGAAAGTTTTATAAGGTAAAAGCTTATGCAGTTCTGCCTTCAGGTAATGTTGTTTCATGTTAAAGTTGGGCTTAGCGGGTAAGTTCAATGAATTGCTCTTCCAGGCGCGTTTTGCGCATTACCAGGTGGGTGAGTACAATGCCGCGGTCAAACAGCAGTTTGTTCAACTGAGCGGTCGTCATATCTTTTTTCATGCTGGCAATCATTACCGATCCTTCCTTCCGCAGCGCATCGGTGGCGGATATTTCGTTGAGCGTATGTTCCAGCATTCCCATGTCTTCGGCAGCCAGTTCCACCGTTTGTTTTTGTCCCAGCAGTTCATCCACACTGCCGGATGCCATGAGCTTTCCCTGTTTCAGGATGGAGACGTGGGTGCAGACTTTCTCCACTTCATCAAGCAGGTGGCTGGCCAGGATGATGGTGCGGTTGCCCTGCCCCAGTTCGCGGATCAGTTCCCGAACCTCCGCAATTCCCTGCGGATCCAGGCCGTTGGTCGGTTCGTCCAGTATCAGCACTTCAGGGTCGTTCAGCAGCGTGGAGGCAATCTGTAGCCGTTGTTTCATTCCGGTGCTGAAACCGCTGTAACGGCTGCTTCTGCGGTCGTAAAGCTTTACAAATTTCAATGATTCGTCAATGCGCGAATAAGGAACACCTTTTATGTCGCACACCACTTTCAGGTTTTGCACTGCGGTGAGGTACGGATACATGTTGGGATTGGCCCATAGCGCCCCGATGCGCAACCGATGCCTGGCCTGCGGCTCCTCGCCAAACCAGCGGAAAGTCCCCTTGTCAGGCTCCACCACGCCCAGCACCATGCTCAGGGTAGTGGTTTTGCCGCTGCCATTTGGACCAAGTATGCCATGCACTCCACCGCTGGAAATGCTCAGTGAAAGATTGTCTACAGCCGTGATCCGGCCATAGCGCTTGGAAAGGTTTTGCGTTTCGAGTACCGTCATAGTTCAGCAAGGGTTGTTTGGTGGCAATTCATCACTGGCAAATTTTTCAATCTGGGGGCAAAGATAGAATCAATATGAGTGGCTTGCTTACAATTGATCGGGAAGCAGGGCTGTAGAAGTTCCTTAAAATTACTTTTGAGGCGGTTGCTTCACGAATAGAATATCTTTGCCCGGAAGTTTTATTTTGTAAACCCTATTGTTGTTTTAGTATTTTCTTTTGATTTTTTTAATTGCACAATATGAATAAGTTACTTTTAACGGTACTGATTACCGGTCTTGGTTATGGCTTTTTACATGCTCAGGACACCTCTAAATTCATGGTTATGGTGAACTTTTCTTATGGTCAGACCAGTCCGGCTTTCTTTAATGCCAGGGAAAAAATTGGGATGCCTACAGTAGCTGTAGGCATTGAAAAAGGACTCCTGTTCCACCAATTGGAACTTACGGATTTTGGCTATGAGAGATACATTGTGAGGAATTCACAACATGGAGATTTTGGTAATGAGCAGCGGCTGGGATTGAAATATCAGTTGAGTATTTTGCCATTCGATAAAAGGAATTCAAAATTCTTCAACCCGATTTTCGCAACTTCACTGGCTGGTATGGCACACCGGGACAAACTCAGAGACAATGCCGGTCCTTCAATTTATGAAAAGAAAACAGCACAAACAGTAGATTTTGCTATAGCTGTGGGTAATAATTTTAGAGTGGGGCGAAATATTGATATAAGGCTGACCATCCCAATAAATATAATGCACTACACGAGAGCGACATATAAGAGAAGAAGTAACGATGCGAACGGTGTTGGCGTAATACAGCAAGATGAATGGAGCAGGAGCCAATTCCTTACCTATTAGCCTTGGTATCAGGCATCTTTGGTCTACACATGGAATTAATCGCCAATCAGTTTAATTCCTAAGACCTTTAAAGATTCTAATCCTGTGAGTTTGCAGTTATCTTCCACTTTGAATTCAGATATTTCTATAGTGCTGCAACGTCTCCCGGTCTATTTTATAGATCGTGACTTTTTCTCCTTTCTGCTCCCCCTTTTGTTCTTGCATTAACAGGTGGAGCCAGCGTGGTATGTCATATCCTGGAAATTGCCTGGAAAATCTGGTATGCCTGTAATTAGAAAAAAGAATATAAAATTCATTATACTTATTTAAATCCAGGGTTTCTAAATTAAACCATGAATCAATGTGTACATTCTTCGGGGTTTTAAAATCAAAATAAATTTCATGTACATTATAAGTGTGGTCCGTTAAAATCAGAACGTTGTCCTCAGTTTTTATTTCATTATAAAATTCTTTTTCGAAAAAATATACCCGTTCCGACCGGGGGTGCTGCCAGTATTGGAATGCCATATAGATAGCGGGCAGCAAAATCACTATCGCAGGAAGGTATTGCCGGTAAGGCTGAAAAACGGGCAAATGTGTGGCGGCAATACAGCCGCAGACGATGGTTAGCAGTAGTATGGAATCATAACCAGATACGAGGGCAGCCACCACAAAAGCCAGCCCGGCAGACAGCCATAGCACCAGTTGCTTCTTCTGGGCCTGCCATTGCCCGAAGCGGAAAAGCGTGAGTGCGGCAAGGACGTTTAATGGAATAATCAGCAACAGCCACATTCTGTAATTAATTGGAATTGGATTATAGCTTTTAAAAGAACTGCTGCCCCACCAGTATAGCACCATCAAAATGAAAAGGAGAATTGTGAAAAATACTTCGAGCCGGTGGAACTGGCGCACCCGCAACCTTAGCGAAGGCACCGCCAGCAGCAAAGGCAGTGAAAATGTGAGGTCGCTAAACAGGAGCAGGATAGGGGCATAGGTAATCCGTTCGATAATTTCCTGGGTGCTTGCAGTATAGTAGCTCCACTCGCTCACGTTGTGGTCATTCTCAATCCCACTGTAACGCAGCAGAAAATCATCGGCAAAAATCTGGTAACCCAAATGGTATAGCAGCAGGATGAGCACTCCCGGGCCGGCAGCCCATATCCAGAACCGCGTTAGCTTTTTATCCCGAAAATTCTGAAACCACACAAAAAGGATAAATGGCAGCAGGAATATGATGGTGAGCTTGGTGACAAAGGCGGCAAACAGGAGCAAAGAGAAAAGCAACCCATTGCGGGCTTCATTTGCAGGTTTATGGTTCATTTTCCAGAGCAGCAGCATGGCGAGGAAGGCAAAGCCCGTCATAATGGTATCTGGCATAATGAGGGCATTGAACCAGATGAAGGTATAACTGAGCCCAACTAGTGCAGCACAGAAAAATGCCGCAGGGGCACTATAAGAATAGAGCAGGCGGTAAATGCCAAAAAGCAGCAAAAGGTAGCAGAGCAGCGGCCACAGAAGTGCGGCCCAGTAGGATATTCCAAATAGTTTGATAAGCAGGCTAAGCGGCACCAACATCCCGAAGCGGTTCCAGAATACACTGCCGTTTATTTCGAAAGTGCCGTTCGCAATTTCCCAGGCATGTTTGAAATAGTAAGCCGGGTCATAGAGGTCAATGCCCAGACCGAAGTAAAAGTGGGAAACAACACCAAAGAGGGAAATCCCAACGAGGAGTAAAGGGTATTTCCTTTTTAAAATCCAATAATACATTTTGCCCTGGATCACAAAACAGGTATTGGTGTTAATGAATGTTTTACGGGTAATTCCGGACAAATTCCAGTGGTTTCCCGTTTCCTGCGCAAGATAGCCCGGAGGCAGGTACTTCTGAAAAATTCCAAGACAGGCGAGGGGTAAACGGTCATCCTCATACCTTTGCTGCCATTACGAAAATCCCCTATGCCGGCAGCAATTGAAACATTCCAACTCACCAAATACTACGGAAAAGTAAAGGGAATAGACAATGTGAACTTTGAGGTGCAGGAGGGTGAGATATTTGGATTTATCGGTCCAAATGGTGCAGGAAAGTCTACCCTGATACGTACGCTGGTTACGCTGCTGTTTCCTACCTCCGGTCGGGCAAGCATTTTTGGGCTGGACGTGCAGCAGGAGCCGAAGAAGATGAAAAGGCTTATTGGCTATGTCCCCAGCGAAGTACACTACTACGATAATATGAGCGGGGATGAGCTGTTGCGCTATTCGGCCTCATTCTATGGCGTAAAGGTGGAGCAGGAATTCTATCAACTGGCAAATGAATTCGATCTTAACCTGAAGCGGGACATCAGCGATCTTTCGATGGGCAACAAAAAGAAAGTAGCACTGCTTCAATGTCTGCTTCACCGGCCGCGGCTGCTCATTCTGGACGAACCTACAACCGGCCTGGATCCTAAAATGCAGGGGCAGTTTTTCGAGCTTTTGCAAAGGCTGAACGGGAAAGGAACCACGATCTTTTTCTCTTCGCATGTGCTGAGCGAAGTTCAGCGCCTGTGCGGACGGGTGGCCATTATCCGCAACGGAGAAGTTGAAACAGTGCAAACGGTCGAAGCGCTCAATACGCAGCGCCTGAAGCGTTGCCGCCTCGAAACGGAGCAGCCCCTGCCGGAGGGGTTCTTTCGGTTGGCCGGAATTGAAAATGCAGAAAGAAAGAACGGACACAGTTCCTTTACCTATAGCGGGGAATTCAACAGCCTGCTGGCAATGCTTCAACCGTACAAGATCATTGACATTACGATTGAAGATCCCCCTCTCGAAGAAGTTTTTATGCATTACTATAATGAATAAATACGGACAATGATCAATCGACATTTGTACCTGAAAGAAATGAAGCGTAACCGGAAAGCCGGCATTGTGTGGACGTTGCTTATCATGGTGCTGGTTATGTTTATTCTCTCGCTTTATCCTACGGTTTCAGGTATGATGGCCCAACTCACCGTGCTGATGCAATCCTTCCCGGTTCCGATGATGCGCATTATCGGTTTCGACTTTGCCGCATGGGGAAGCGTAATAGGATACTACAGTACAGACTATAGCCTGCATGTGATGATCCTCTCCAATATTTACTCGGTCATGCTGGCCGGAAGTATCATTTCCAAAGAAGAAAGAGAGGGAACGGCTGAATTTCTCATAACCCGCCCGCTCACTCGTTGGGATGTATGGTCTGGCAAAGTAGCCGCATATTTTTCGTGGATGTTCATATTTATCTTTTTCCAGGCGCTGGCAGCTTTAACAGGAATGCGCTTATTCGCGGATGAGCATATTCAGTGGCAGCGGTTTTTTACGGTTAATTTATATGGCATGCTCATTATTTTTTTGTTTGGAGGGTTGTCGCTTTTGCTCTCTCTTACAAGTTACCGGGGCCGCCAGGTTACCGCGCTGGCCATAGGTATTCTGCTGGGCACATACGTGGTTGATGCCCTTTCCCGGATTTCGCCTTCCACAGAATGGCTGGGCAGCATCAGCCCCTTTCATTATGCCGATTTCAACGCGGCTGCTGCCGGCTACAAAATGGAATTGTGGCGGTTTTGCCTGTTGTTTTTTCCGGCAATCGGTTTTTTCGCAGCCAGTTTCCTGGTATTCAGAAAAAAAGATTTAACTATTTAATAATGAAATATATTTAGTATAAATAGCAACGTTAATAAATATTTCAAATTAAAGGTTCTTAATATTTAATGAAAACTTAAAAACGAAAAGCTACAATGGAAGGTCATAATCAATTTGATATTTTTGACAAATCCGGTTTTATGCCACATGGCCATTGCTATTTGTGGGAGGAGGACGTGCTTTATATGCATGTCATTTCTGACAGCTTTATTGCGCTGTCATACTTTCTTATCCCGTTTGCGCTGATTTATATCAGTTCTAAACGTAAAGATATTCGCTATGGCTATATGTTGGTGATGTTTGGCCTTTTCATCGTGATGTGCGGAACCACTCACGTGTTTGGCATCATCACCGTGTGGGATCCGATTTACCGGCTTGAGGCATGGATAAAGGCAGGAACGGCTGCGGTATCACTTATTACGGCTGTGTCGCTATATCCGCTGCTTCCCAAGATATTAAAGCTTCCCTCACCGGAGCAATTGAAAAGCAAGAATGAGGATCTGGAGAAGGAAGTTAAGCTCAGGAAGGATGCCGAGATGCGGGAACGCCAATCAAGAAAATATATTGAATACCTGATGGCTACATCTACTTCGGGGATTTATGCTTTTGATACAGAATATAAAATCACGGAGTGGAACCCTGCGCTGGAGCAATGGCGGAATGTGACCAAGAGCGAAGTGATAAACCGGAATATTTTCGAGGCATTTCCGGAACTCCATAATTCACCATTTGGGAAATTGATCAAAGAAGTTTTAGGAGGTGTGAGCACTACCGGAGTAGAAGTAAAATCTACCTTTACTGAAATGTGGTTTGATGTGAGTTTCGTGCCCGTGTATGATGATCACGCAGAGATCATTGGGGGCCTGGCAGTGCTGAATGATATTACTGCCCGGAAAATGGTGGAGGAAGAGTTGCGGCAAAAGAATGAAGAACTGAAAGCCAGCAATAAGGAACTGCAGCAATTCGCATATATAGCGTCTCATGATCTGAAGGCTCCGCTGCGTGGCATCAGCACACTTTCTCAGTGGCTCCTCGAAGATTATGGGGAAAAGCTGGGAGAGGAGGGCAGGAGCAGCCTGATTTTATTGCAGGAGCGCGCTAAGCGGATGCACCGCCTTATTGAGGGAATATTGCAATACAGCCGCATAGGACGAATGCGGGAATCAATTGAAGAAACGGATGTGAATGTTGTTTTGAGTGAGTTGCCTAAGTTGCTTACGATCCCGAAAAATATTGAATTAATTATTAATAAAGATCTTCCGGTACTGGAAATGGAAGTAACCCACATTAACCAGATTTTTCTGAATTTGGTAGGCAATGCGGTTAAATATAATGATAAAGAAAAGGGAGAGGTCAGGATTAAATACAGCGATTTGGGTGATAGGCATCAGTTTACCGTAAGCGACAACGGACCAGGCATTGACCCAAAATATCATGAAAGGATCTTCGAGATGTTCCAGACGCTGCAGCCTGATGAGGATACAGAAAGCACAGGAATTGGCCTTACGGTAGTAAAAAAGATCGTTGAGTTCTATGGCGGAGAAATCATTGTTGATTCTGAGGAAGAAAAGGGAGCTGCGTTTATTTTTACTCTTCCAAAGAAAATTCCCGGTAGAAAATAGCAATAGGTTTTATATGTATTAAAACTTTGAATTTAAATCAAACTCCGGGTTTTATTAAAGTAGGAATTTTTATTATTATTTTAAATTTTTCGTAAAACGGTAAATCATAATTCTTTTTTTATTGAGAAGTAAAAATTGACTCAGTAAGTATTTTTTTAATTAAAAAATAAAGTAAGATTCAAAAACTGAATCCTGCTGAAATATTTCTCATTTTTGTACCTGCAATTATGGCATTTAAACTTAAATCAGACTACGAACCGAAGGGAGACCAGCCGGAAGCGATCAGGCAGCTTACGGAAGGGGTGAAGCGTAACGATCCGTACCAGGTATTACTGGGCGTTACCGGATCTGGCAAAACCTACACGATGGCCAACGTGATCCAGGAGGTGCAGAAACCTACCCTGGTGCTGAGCCATAACAAAACGCTGGTAGCCCAGCTCTATGGGGAATTCATGCAGTTTTTTCCTGATAATGCCGTGGAGTATTTTGTGTCGTACTACGACTATTATCAGCCCGAAGCCTATATTGCTTCCACCGATCTTTATATTGAAAAAGATCTCAGCATCAATGAGCAGATAGAGCGCCTGCGGATGCGAACCACAACTTCGCTGCTTTCCGGCAGAAGGGATGTACTGGTGGTGGCTTCAGTAAGCTGCATTTACGGTATGGGCAATCCGATGTCGTTCGAGAAAATGACAGTAAGGCTCAAGGTGGGGGAGATCATAACCCGAAATAAATTGCTGTTTCAGTTTGTGGAGGCATTGTTTAATCGCACCACCACGGCCCTGCAACGGGGCACTTTCCGCGTACAGGGCGACATTGTGGATGTATGGCCCCCATACGCTGACTTTGCTTTCAGGGTGAACCTGTGGGGAGATGAGATTGAAAGCCTTGAGGTGATCAATCCTGAAGATGGCAAAAAGGTGGAGGAGCGTGAGCAGATCTCGGTTTTCCCGGCAAACCTGTTTGTAACCTCCCGCGATGTGGCAAAAGTTGCCATCCATGAAATACAGGACGATATGGTGGCGCAGGTGCAATATTTTGAGGAGATAGAAAAATATATAGAAGCCAAGCGGCTGGAGGAGCGCGTGACCTTTGATCTGGAGATGATCCGCGAACTCGGTTATTGTTCAGGTATAGAAAATTACAGTCGTTATTTCGACAGGCGGGAAGCAGGGCAACGGCCCTTCTGCCTGCTGGATTATTTCCCGGACGATTTCCTGCTTTTCGTGGATGAAAGCCATGTTACGCTTCCACAGGTGAGAGCGATGTATGCCGGTGACCGCGCCCGCAAATCTTCGCTGGTGGATTATGGATTCCGGCTGCCGGCAGCGCTCGACAATCGGCCGCTTACCTATCAGGAATTTGAAAGCATTATCCCGCAAACCATCTACGTGAGCGCCACGCCCACACAATTTGAGTTGGAGCAAACAGAAGGCGTGGTGGTGGAGCAGTTAGTAAGGCCAACGGGGCTGCTGGATCCGGTGATTGAGGTGCGGCCGTGCCTGAACCAGGTAGATGACTTGCTGGAGGAAATTGATGAACGCACTAAGGTGTCTGAACGTGTGCTGGTCACTACCCTTACTAAGCGAATGGCTGAGGAACTGACGAAATATATGACCAAATTCCGAATCCGTTGCCGCTACATCCACAGCGAAATTGATACGCTGGAGCGGGTGGAGATCCTGCGGGATTTGCGGCTGGGGAAGTTTGATGTATTGGTAGGAATTAACCTGTTGCGAGAAGGGCTGGACTTGCCCGAAGTGAGCCTTGTAGCAATTCTTGATGCTGACAAAGAGGGATTCCTGCGCAGCGAAACTTCCCTTACCCAGATTTCCGGACGGGCTGCCCGGAACGTGAACGGGAAAGTGATCATGTATGCAGATTCGGTTACGAATTCGATGCAACGTACGATTGATGAGACCACCAGACGTAGAGAAAAGCAAATTGAGTATAACGCAGAGCATGGCATTACGCCAATGAGCATCACAAAGACACGCGACCAGATCATGCGGCAAACTTCCGTGGCTGACTCACGCAGGGCGGCAGAGCCGGTTTACGAAATAGAGCAGGGGCCGGCTATCCTTTATGATCCTGTCGTGGCTTACATGACCAAGCCTCAAATGGAGAAGTCAATTGAAGATACACGCAAGAAAATGATGAGGGCTGCAAAGGAAATGGACTTTGTTGAAGCTGCCAGGCTTCGTGACGAAATGCAGGCAATGGAGCTCCTAAAACGTGAAAAATTTGACTAATTCTTTTTTTCTCCCGCAATTTCCCATCAAGTAAACGATTCATTAATTTTTGTAATTCAACAAGATATTTTTCATAATTAAGTCTCGGTCTCTAAATCCTGAATTTCAAGGCATAATTAGTATTTTTGTAAAGAAGCAACCTTCCCTCCCCCTTTTTTACCGTTTTTCAAAAAGTTAATGAATCCCACTTATCCGGGCTGGAAATATTTTCTTCAGCCGGACCATAGTATTTCTTTGACAGCCTATGTTGTTCCACACGCTGGACTATTTTGTTTTCCTGCCAATAGTCTTTATCCTTTATTGGTTCGTCTTTAAGCATTCCCTGAAGTTGCAAAACGGCTTGCTGCTGGTGGCGAGCTATACTTTCTATGCGTGGTGGGACTGGCGATTTCTGTCTCTCATCATTTTTAGTTCTGTGGTGGATTATCTAGCCGCGCTGTTCATGCAGCAATATCCTCAAAGGAAAAAGCTTTTATTGGCAATCAGCCTGCTCGTAAACCTGGGAATGCTGGCCTATTTCAAATATTTTGGCTTTTTTATAGAATCATTCATTGCAGCCTTTGAGTCCATTGGCATCAGTTTAAATTCATTCTCTCTTTCCATTATTTTACCGGTTGGTATCAGCTTTTATACTTTCCAAACCCTGAGCTATACTATTGACGTGTACCGGAACAAATTACCGCCTACCCGAAATTTAGTAGTTTTCATGACCTATGTCAGCTTCTTTCCGCAGTTGGTGGCGGGTCCTATTGAAAGGGCTACACAGCTTCTGCCTCAATTTTTTAAAAGCAGGAAGTTTTCCTATGCGCTTGCTGCTGATGGAATGCGCCAGATCCTGTGGGGATTATTCAAAAAGGTGGTCATAGCGGATCATTGCGCTATGGTAGTAAATGAGGTATTCAGTGAATACCAAACGATGCCCGCAAGTATGCTTGTACTTGGTATCGTATATTTTGCATTTCAGATCTATGGGGACTTTTCAGGTTATTCGGATATTGCGATCGGTACTGCTAAGCTTTTCGGCTTCAATCTGATGCGCAACTTCTCATATCCCTATTTCTCGCGTGATATTGCGGAGTTCTGGCGAAGGTGGCATATTTCCCTCAGCACCTGGTTTCGGGATTATTTATATATACCTCTGGGCGGCAGTCAGGGTACCAGGGCCGCCACTTTGTTCAACGTGATGATCGTATTCGTGGTGAGTGGGTTCTGGCACGGAGCCAACTGGACTTTTGTGGTATGGGGGACATTAAATGGACTCTACTTTATTCCACTAATGCTGGCAAAAGTCAATCATCGGAATACAGGTACTATAGCAGCAGGCCAATTATTTCCTTCGTTCCGGGATTTTATCGCTATGATCTTTACATTCTCTCTAACATGCTTCGCCTGGATATTTTTCAGGTCCATTGATATTCACCATGCCTTTAGCTTCATAAGCCATATTTTTAGTCTCAGCCTGTTTTCGCTTCCGGAAATAAAATATCTCTCTTTCTTATTGCTTCTATTAATTGCATTTGAATGGCTGCAGCGTGAAAAACCTTATGCCTTGGAAATAAGCCGCTGGCCATTTATTGCGCGGTGGGTGGCTTATATTGTTGTTTTTATTTTAATTATTTATCACAGAGAGACGGCCCCCGGTAGTTTCATTTATTATCAATTTTAGGATTTATGAAAAAATTTGTATTAAATATTCTTCTTTTTTCAGGACTCATTGCGCTGCTTTCATTAGGGTCTTATGAACTGAATAAGAGGCTCATAAGTAATGATCCATATTTGATCCCATCAAATGTTCATACGCTTATATTAGGTGATTCGCGCATGCAGACAGCGCTTAATCCTGAACTGCTCCCAAATTCCGTCAACATAAGCATGAGCGGAGAACCGTATATCGCCACCTATTTAAAACTGAAAAAAGTAATAGAGGACAATCCTAATATACAGCAGATAGTTCTGGGATTTTCTCAACATAATATCTCAGGCTACAGCGATTCTAAATTTAAGGATGATAAAATTTCCCGAAAACTTTTCAACCGGTATAATCTGCTTATGAAAAGAAGCGATCTGGAAGGACTGGAATATCACCATACCGCGTGGTATATGCTTTATTTAAACCAGGTCATATTGCCCAATCCTGCATTTGTGCGGAATTGGATTGAAAAGGTAAAAGGAAAGGAACCGCATGGGTATCCTTACATTGGCAAATTTTACAGTTCAGATTATTCCCTGATTGGCAGGAGAGCCAAGAATGACTCCACTATCTCAAGGCACTTTTATAAAAATGGCCAGATTGCCGGAATTTCTCAAATATCACGAAGTAGCTTGGATTCTATGGTGGCGCTCACTCAGAGGCAAAATATTGATCTTTACCTCTTTAAATCACCCGTTCATCCTTATTATGAAAATATGATCCCTGAACTATATAATGAGGTTTTGGGGGAAATTATCAATCAGCTTGCGGAGTATGAACACGTCAGAATTTTTGACTATAGCAAATGGCGCTTTCCAGATTCACATTACGGGGATTACGATCATATAAATAGCAAAGGAGCTGAAATATTGTCTGTGGAATTCAATAAAATAATTAATTCACCAAAAGAGGGACGACTGCATTATATCACCTATCCTCCAACTTTGCAAGTTCATCCTTAACCAAGCATACGCCTGTTCAGATAACTCCTCAGATTATGTGTTCATTTCCGGATATCTTCTTCTTTTCCATTCTTAATTCCTTTGATTCCGTTCCCTTCCTTAATTCGGTTATACTGCGGAGTTATGATCTCATCCCCTTCGGAATTGATGAATCCGAAAAGGCCATCCTTCTTCACCATCGCCCAGTCCGAGTGATATTCTCCGAAATATGAAATTCGGTCGTAGGTAGACTCAATGATTTCATCACCTTCTGAGTTAATAAATCCGAGCAGATTATCCTTTTCCACCATCGCCCAGTCTGTGTGATATTCTCCGAAATAAGAAATTCGGTCGTAGGTGGGCTCAATGACTTCATCGCCTTCTGTGGTAATGAATCCAAGCAGCTCATCTTTTTCCACCATCGCCCAGTCCGAGTGATATTCTCCGAAATAAGATATTCGGTCGTAGGTAGGCTCAATTATTTCATCGCCCTCTGAGGTAATGAATCCGAGCAGATTACCCTTCTCCACCATCGCCCAGTCCGAGTGATATTCTCCGAAATAAGAAATTCGGTCGTAGGTGGGCTCAATTATTTCATCGCCCTCTGAGGTAATGAATCCGAGCAGATTATCCTTTTCCACCATCGCCCAGTCTGTGTGATATTCTCCGAAATAAGATATTCGGTCGTAGGTAGGCTCAATTATTTCATCACCTTTTGTGGTAATGAATCCAAGCAGCTCATCCTTTTCCACCATCGCCCAGTCTGTGTGATATTCTCCGAAATAGGAAATTTTATCATAGGTGGGTTCAAATACCACCTCTCCGTCTTGCGTGATAAATCCTAAAAGGCCGTCATTTTCCACTAAAATCCAATCCGGGTGGTATCCTGAGTTTTGATGGTTTTCTTGAGGAGCATGTTGTGCGAAAGCTGCGATTGAGGCCAATAAAAATGAAAGGGTCAGGATGCATCTTGTTTTCATGGTTATTGTTTTTACAGGTTCGGTGCTAAGCAGTCGGGGCATCATTATTTGGCAAAAACGCCATTATTAATCCCCCGACAAATTGCAAATCAAATATAGAGTTTTGTCTTAAATTTTACGAAATGGGAGGGTTTAATCTACGATAATAAACCTGTAACGGATATGATTATTATATCTGACGAACTAAATATTACCACCAATCTTTCCTTTTAAAATAAATAAGCATTCCGATAGTGGTCAGCGCCATGATTCCTAATACCACAAAATAGCCGTAGCGGAACCCAAGCTCCGGCATATTCTCGAAGTTCATCCCGTACAGGCCGGACAGAAAAGTGAGGGGAATAAAAATGGTGGCAATAATAGTGAGCACCTTCATTACTTCGTTCATCTTATTGCTAAGGCTGGAAAGGTAAAGATCCATAATGCTGCTGACGAACTCACGATGATTTTCCAGCAATTCAATTACATGGATGGTATGATCGAATACATCACGGAAATAAACGATGGCAGGCGGCCGGATGAGTTTATGCGATTCCATTCGCACCAGTTGATTAAGGATTTCACGAACAGGCCAGACGGAGCGCTTCATGTGGGCAAGTTGGCGTCTCATTGTGTTTATCTCCTCCACGGTTTCTCTTGCCGGATCGTTGAGCGCCCGCTCTTCCATTTCCTGTAGTTCATTTCCTATTTCCTCCAGGATCACAAAATAATTATCAACGATAAGATCCAATAATGCATAGCCGAGATAGTCGGTGCCTCCTTCCCTGATCCTGGGTTTACCAATCCTGATGCGCTCGCGCACCATCGGAAATATATCCTCGGGTTTTTCCTGAAAAGAAATAAGAAAAAGCCTGCTGACGATGAGGCTTACCTGCTCCTCCTCCAGGCGCAGTTGACCGCCAACACGCTTGGTACGAAGCATTTTCATTACTAAGTAAAGATATCCATCCCACTCCTCCACTTTGGGCCGCTGTCCGCTGTTCATTATATCTTCCAGGCACAACGGATGGATGGAAAATCCTTCTCCGATTTTTCCTATAAGGGAGGCATCATGCAGCCCCTGCACATGTATCCAGGTGGTGGAAGGAAGTTCACGCAGTTCGAGATAATCCGCAAGATTTGTAATGTCTTCTTCCCTGAGGGTATTCTTATCATAATCCATTAAAAGGATATGCGGCTCCCGTGCTTCTTCCTTTCCGGTATAAACCAACGAGCCAGGCGGAAGGCCGGGCTTCTTTGCAGGGGCAAATATTTTTCGCGGATTGATCATAATACGCAAGGTAAATATGGATTAAAAAGAAAGATCCCTGCTTCTATTATATAAAAACAGGGATCTTTCTTCGCAGAGAATTGAAAAGGATTACCCTTCAGTTTCATCCTGCATTTCGGCTTCCAGCTTATCCATGCTGGCCCTAACGTCAGACTTAAATTCCTCCCATTCTTCGGCAGACTTGTCTTTTGCTTCGTTGAGTTTAGCCTTCAGGTTGTCAAGCTCAGTCCGTGCTTCGTTATAATCTTCTTCGGCCTCTGCCCTTTCATCACCTTCCAGAGCTTCCATTTCGGCTTTCTCCGCCTGCAGTTCATTTTCCCATTCATTCACTTTGTTCTGCATTTCAGTTGTCCAGTCATCTTTCTCTCTCTCCCATTCTACTTCCGCTTCCTGGTCTCCGGCTTGCAATTCCACTTCTCCTTCATCATCATTTCTGGCTGATTCATCACAGGCAGTTGCGAAGAAAAGGGCCAAAGTAGCTACAAATGAGAACAATAAGAATTTCTTTTTCATGGCTCAAACTTTTTGTTAGTTAATTTTTCCAAAGGTATACAAATGCCTGAGCCACGTTATTGTTTAGTATTGCTGCCGGACGCTATTTTGTTGATCAACATCCGTTTGTTCTGATCAAAAATTAAATGTTGAAGAATAGTAAAACCAAAAGGGTTATTTAGATATTTGAAGGGAAAACTAATCTAACCGGCAACCTATATGATCCAGGAATTTAAGGAGAAGACTCCTCCTTTTTATTTTAAGGCCACCATGATCCTTCTTGGTATATCCCTGTTTGTGGCGGGCATTTATTTCGGCAGCAACATTTTCATTCCGCTGGCTCTGGCGGGGTTAATCTCAATTCTGTTGTTTCCTTTGTGCCAGCGGCTGGAAAAGTGGGGTATACACAGAATATTGGCGATAATAATTTGCATCATTCTTATCTTCATTGTCCTGGGAGGGATCATTTTTCTGCTCTCTACGCAGGTGATCCGGTTTACGAATGAATTACCGCAACTGCTTGAATCCGTCTCTAAGAAGTTCAATGATATACAGGATCATTTTTCAAGATGGTTCAATGTATCACCCGAAGGCCAGATGGATTGGTTGCGCAAGCAAACCGAAAATTTGCTGGCAAGCGGTGGATCAATGCTCCAGTCTACGCTTTTTGCCACTACCAATACTTTCGCTGTCCTGGGCCTTCTTCCTATTTATATCTTCTTCTTTCTCTTTTACAGGGATAAATTTAAAAACTTTGTTTACAAGGTTTCTCCCAATGAAAAACATGAGAAAGCCAAGATGATAATGGGCAAAATAAAGAATGTGGTACAGAGCTACATAGCAGGTTTGCTCATTGTAATTATCATTCTTGCGATCCTGAATACGGTAGGACTGACCATCATTGGAATACGGTATGCGCTGTTCTTTGGAGTGATGGCGGCCTTGCTGACCGTAATCCCATATATTGGGATCTTTATCGGTTCTGCACTTCCTATTCTCATGGCGCTGCTCACAAAAGATTCCCTGGTCTACCCTTTAGCGGTATTTATTCTTTTTACCGTCATTCAATTTCTTGAAGGAAATTTTATCACGCCAAATGTAGTGGGAAGCAAAGTCAGCATCAATCCTTTTGCGGCCATCCTTGCACTCATCATTGGGGGTGCAATCTGGGGCATTCCCGGTATGATCATCAGCGTTCCTATGCTGGGGATGCTGAAAGTAATCCTTGATAATGTGGAAGAGCTGAAACCTTATGGCTACCTGATGGGCACGGAAGGCTCAGATGAGCATTCCGTTTCGCTATCCGGCACCTGGCGAAAGATCAAGCGAATATTCTCTGGCAGTTCCCGTAACAGAGAATGATCTGTTATCATGGCTGTATTCGCTTTAATGCAGCCGTAGCTTTTTGGTCAAATGACTTTTTATACGAATAATTGTCATAGGCGAGGCATGCATTGAACATGGCTGCGGCCTTTTCTGCGTTGCCCTGTTCTTCATAGATAAGTCCTGAAAAATAACATGAAGCCGGTGCGAAATAGGTATTCGAGTTTTTGCTGGTATTGATCACTCGCTTATAGTTGTGCAGAGCCTGCTCGGCCTTTCCTGAATGATGATAGATCCTGGCCCTCCGGTAATAGTATTCGCTCAGCTTTCCATGCTCCTCTGCCTGTGCCGGTGAGGTTGCTTCCAGTTCCTTCAGCGCCAGGGCGTAATATCCACCGTCAAAGAGGAGCCTCGATTTCAACAGGTAGGGCACAGCCACATAATCCATTGAAATTTCCTTCATCGCCTGTTTGTCTTCATCCCTCACTCCGGAACCTTCGCGCTCCGTGATCAGCATGAATTTGCGGTAGCTGGCCGTGTCCTGCTCCAGGAGATAGCTCCAGCCAATCCTGAGATAGCTGTCCTTAATATAATTACCACCCTTATACTTTTTGGTATATCGCAAAAAATAGGTGCGTGCCTGAGGTTGGAGCTTTTGCAGGGTGGCATTCCCCATCAGGTAGTCAAGGTGCGGGATGGCCGGGGCCGACTGAACGTGCGGGCGCAGGATTGCAAGGGCTTCCTCATTCTTCTTCAGGTTGATGGCAATGTTTCCCCGAACAAACGCGCTCAATTCATTCCGGGCATGGTCTGGCGTGGCCTCCTTCCCCAGCCGCCAGGCTTCATCACTATTGTTCATCAGATTTAATTGCAAAAAGCAAAGAATGATGGTTGATTCCCTGTAATAAATAGCCAGTGTATCATTCTCTCTGATGTCTTGCCGGAGATTTTCGCATTTCCGGATTGCCTCGGTTAAATCGGCTTCGTATCCCAAAAGGCTCAGCAGCCACCTGTAGTTGGATGGTACTGCACCGATAAGCGCCCTGAGCGGATAAAGGGTTTTTCCGGTGAGCAGAAAATTTGGATGTGCTTTCATATTTGCTTCCAAATGCCGGTAGCACTGCCGCAACTGAATAGCGCCCTGAAGAAAGCTGCCTTGCTTGATGAGCAGCATGGCATTTTGAATGTGTATCTCCGCCAGGCAGAAGCGGTAATAGGGAGAATTATCATCAGATTCCTTCAGCCGTTCCAGCCTCAACTCTGAGGCGCTGCTATACTCATCCAGCACCTTCTTTTCATCCCGAACCATTGCCTTCAGAAAATGGCCATAATTTTCCAGGTAGAGAGGAAAGGCATTGAGGGGATTTTGGGCATATTCCTGCTTCGTCAGGCGGTCTGCGGTTTCCAGGTCATATCTCAGCACTGCACGGTAGGCATCACGGCAATTCTGATTAAAATCAAAACCGGCTTTTTGTGCAGACGCAGCCCAGGCAATACATAAGAATAAGATTAAGATGCCGCTATGCCTCATGACTGATTGCTGCCGGTTTATATAACCACAAAGTAAAAAAGCCCGTGAATTACGGGCTTTTTCTATGGATTAATGACGGGCTGGACAATTATGCTTTCACATCGTCAGCCACTTCTATCGCCATATCCTTGTCAACGAAAATACGTCCGCAGTTTTCGCAGACAATTATTTTTTTGCGCTGGCGAATATCAAGCTGGCGCTGTGGTGGGATTTGGCTGAAACAACCACCGCATGCTTCACGCTCAATAGTAACCACTGCCTGGCCATTCACTACGTTGGAGCGAATTCGCACATAAGCGGCTTCAAGCCGGTCGTCAATAGCCGCCAATGCTTTCTCACGCTTGGCTATCAGGCTTGAAGTTTCCTTTTCAGTATCTTCTATTATACTTCCAAGTTCACCTTTCTTACCTTCAAGCTCGCGGCTGCGATCTTCTAATTCAGATTTGGTTTTGGTGAGCAGCAGTTCCTTGGCCTCAATATCCTGCTGGTGTTCCTTGATCTTCTTTTCAGAAGCCATGATCTCCAGTTTTTGCAATTCAACCTCTTTGGTCAGCGCCAGGAATTCGCGGTTGTTCTTAACATCATTCTGCTGCTCTTCGTACTTCTGAATGAGGTTTTTACTTTCTTTGATTCCGCTTTTACGATCTTCAATGGTTTTTGTCAGATCGTTAATATCATTCTGCAATTTCTCAACGCGCGTCTGCAATCCTTCAATTGTGTCTTCCAGATCGCTC
Source organism: Bacteroidia bacterium (assembly GCA_040880525.1). Lineage (NCBI taxonomy): Bacteria > Pseudomonadati > Bacteroidota > Bacteroidia > Bacteroidia bacterium. The sequence goes on along the minus strand of JBBDIG010000045.1, from coordinate 27,132 downwards.
ACTTCCATTGGCAATTCGCCACGGATGTTTTTGATCCTGTCCAATTCGGTGTCAATAAGTTGCAGGTGATAAAGCGCTTGCAGTTTATTCTCAACTGATGCGTCCATTAATAGAAATAGTTTACGGGATTAGTGATAAGCTCCGTTTTTCGGAGTGCAAAAGTAGTGAATTTCTCAGTTAAAAGTTCGTGCAATAGGTGGATAGTGTACTGCTCACTTTCATAATGGCCAATATCTGCTATGAGGATATTTCCTTCCCCATCAAAAAACTGGTGGTATTTAAAATCTCCGGTTATAAAAACATCCGCACCGGCACTGATGGCTTTCTCTAGCAGGAAACTTCCTGACCCTCCGCATACTGCCACCCTTTGGATATCAGTGCCTCTGAGCTGCGTATGCCTTATCACTTTCACATTCATCCGGTCTTTCAGCCACTGCATAAAGTCATGCTCCGGAATCGGGGCTTCCAGATTTCCAATCATGCCAGCTCCGGTACGAGGATGCTCGTTCTCCAGGGGATAAATATCATACGCCACTTCCTCATAAGGATGAGCCTCAATCATTGCCTGTATGATTTGCCGTTGCAGGTAGCGCGGAGCAATGGTTTCAATTCGCTCCTCCTGCTCGTGGTGCTCCTTTTCCAGATCGCCAACAAAAGGATCTGCACCTTTGCCCGCTCTGAATGTTCCTGTGCCCGATAGGATGTAGCTGCAGTGATCATAATTGCCAATATGGCCGGCACCTGCAGCAAACATGGCTTCCCGAACTTTTTGCGGAATGGAATTGCCATCTTCGTCAGCGCCTGAGGGACAAAACGTAACGATCTTTATGAGACCGCCATTTTTGGGTGCAAGTATTTCACGCTCCCGGATTCCCAGCCGCTCGCAAATTCGGGCATTCACTCCGTTGAAAATATTGTCCAGGTTTGTATGTACGGCCAATATTCCTATGTCATTCTTTATTGCTTTAATGACCGTGCGTTCCACCCAGTCTCGCCCTGTCAGACTTTTTATACCTTTAAATATAAGGGGATGGTGCGCCACTATTAAATTGCATTTCTTTTCAATGGCTTCATCTATTATGTCCTCGGTAACATCCAGGGCGATTAAGACTCCTTTTACCCTGGTCCCCGGATTACCGGTGAGTAATCCCGAATTGTCATATTGCTCCTGAAGCGCAGGAGGTGCTACGGAGTTAAGAAATGTTACGATGTCCTGAAAAGCTGCGCTCATAGCCGGGTAGAATGAATATTTGTAATTTTAGCGCGTGAAAATACTAAAATTACTTCTCCTTCCATTTTCACTTTTTTATGGCATTGCCATTTGGTGCCGTAACAAGCTGTATGACTGGAAAATTCTCAAAAGTACGCGCTTCGACTTTCCTGTGATAGGTATAGGAAATCTTTCAGTGGGAGGAACGGGCAAAACCCCCACAGTTGAATACCTGGTAAAACTGTGTTATGCTAATAAAATCAAACCCGCTGTCATTAGCCGCGGATATAAGCGCAATACAAAAGGCTATTATCTTTTAGATAAAAAAGCGACCGCACAGAATGCCGGTGACGAACCTTATCAGCTCAAGCGGAAATTTCCTGAGCTTGCTGTGGCAGTTTCAGAAAACCGGGTGGCAGGCATCCAACGGCTAAAGAAGGAAGTGAAGGATACGCAAGTGGTAATTCTTGATGATTCATTCCAGCACCGGGCGGTAGAGCCGGGCCTCAATATTCTGCTGACGGATTATTCCCTTCCATTTTTTGAAGGTTTCCTGCTTCCGGCAGGACGACTCCGTGAGCCAAGAGGCAGCCGCAAAAGAGCAGACATTATAGTTGTCACCAAAAACCCGATCGTGCTTTCGCCCTTTGAGGAAAGACGATTGCTGGATCGTTTGAAACCGTACCCACACCAGCCGGTTTATTTTTCATTTATTAAATATGAAGAACTGCAGCACGCCACCGATCCCGCCACTGATCCTCCTGAAACCCGTGAACTGAGCCGGACCAGTGTTCTCCTGTTTACCGGAATTGCCAATCCTGTTCCCATGAAATTTTTTCTGGAGCGCAAATGCAAGGAAGTTTTCCTGATGGAATTCCAGGATCACCACCGCTTTTCAGAAAAGGATCTGGAAAAAATTCTTGTTCGGTACAAGGAAATGTATAATCCTAATAAAATACTTATTACAACTGAGAAGGATCTGCGGAGGCTGGAAACGATGAAACATTTTAGCCTTATCAAGAATCATCCGCTCTTCTACCTTCCAATTACTTATAAATTTCACGAGCATAAAGAGGTTTCATTTGATGAACGGACTCTTCGTTTTATTAAAGAGTTTTAGCTTTACTTAAATATATCAGCCGAATAAAATAAACAATTATATCGCGACAAAGAGTACTATAGAATTATAGTTGGAAGCTTTTCTATTTAAGCGTTCTAATGTCCTTTTGCTGCATGCCACATTACCCGTGGTATACTGTCATCTGTAAACTGCCAATTTCTTTTTATGACTATTTCGGATCAATGGCGTCCCGCAATCCTTCGCCTATTAAATTAAAAGCAGTAACAGTAAAAAATACGGCCAGCCCCGGAAATATCACCAGCCACCAGGCCTGAAATTGTTGCCTGCCCGCACTTAGCAGCGATCCCCAGGAAACCGTCTCCGCAGGCAAGCCAATCCCCAAAAAGCTGAGCGCAGACTCCAGCAGAATGGCGGCTGCCACAGCAAAGGCCACGGAAACGAATACTGGCCCAAGAGCATTTGGCAAGGCGTGAACCCAAATGATCCTCCGCTGCTGGAAACCCAGCGCATGAGATGCTTCAATAAAACCGAGGTGGCGCAACCTTAGCATTTCCGCACGAGTGATTCGCGCAATGCCCGTCCACATGGTGAATCCGATCACCAGAATTATCATCGCGATGCTTCGCCCTGCTATTGCCGCTATGGTAAGGATGAGTAAAAGACGCGGCAATGAATTGAGTATTTCTATGATTTTCATTACCACCGTATCCACCGGCACGGGTATTTTACTTTTTTTATTTTTAAATATTAATTTGGAAATTAAAATTAAAATTAAAACGAATACAGAAGCGATGACGATGCCGGCAAAAAGCTGAAACATTCCGGGTACTATTCCTTTTGCAAAAGCATCAGAAATGATAAAACGCCTGACCGAAAACCCATAGAAGAATCCGAGGCAGATGCCGACAAGGGCAGCCCAAAAATCAGCAGTTCCCATTTGCAGGCGGTCGTTACCTGAAAATCCTGCAAAAGCGCCCAGCAAAATTCCAATGAAGGTGCCAATGGCGGCAGCCAGCAATCCAACTTGCAGCGAGACGGCAGCACCATGAACAATACCGGCTGCAACGTCCTGTCCAATTGCGTTAGTTCCCAGAAAATGACGAAATCTGAGCGGCATCTCGGCAAGCTTTCCTTCCTGTGAAAGAATATGCTGCTGCTCCGCAGGCCCCACGTAATTACTGTTCAGCCGGTCAGGCCTGTGGGGCGACCAGGGAATGGGTGCCCACCAGACAGCTTCGAAATTCAGTTGCTTCCAATTTACGATGTCATATTGCAGCCGCTCCCATTTCCCAGTTGCCGGATCCTGAAAGGAATCTGTTGCTGCCACTTCCGTTATGGCTGCAAAAGCCGGATAGAAGGACTGGCCGTGAAAGCGCGCATACAGCGGCAGATCAGTGGCGAGAAGGTCTTTGAGCAAAGCGATGAGCAACAGAAGGCCCACAAGCCAGAGCGAAAGCAGGGCAGCGCGATTTTTCCTGAACCTGGCCCAGGCAGCCTTTCGGGGTGAGGGATGGCGGGTTTTCTTCATGGGAGCTAACGCGGATTGGAATACGAAATGCGGGGATCAGCCAGGACATAAAGGATATCCGCCAGCAGGTAGCCCGAAAGGGTGAGGAAGCCGGTCAGGGTAAATATGGCCACCACCATCGGGTAGTCGTGGTTCAGGATGGATTGATATATCTCCAGGCCCATTCCGGGAATGGAAAAGATGGTTTCAACAATAACGGAACCTGCAATGGCAGCCGGAAAGACATTGGCGAAAAGCGTAATGATTGGCAGCAGTGAGTTTTTAAGCGCGTGTTTCGTTACCACCTTCCATTCGTTCAGACCCTTAGCGCGGGCGGTTATAATGTACTCCTGCTGCAGGGTATCCACCATTGCGGCCCGCATTTGCCTGCTCAGAAATGCAAAGGAACCGTAGGCATAAGTGATGACAGGCAGCACAAGATAGGGCGCGCTGTGCAAGGCGCGCTTCCAAAGCGGCCAGCCGGAATCAAACACCACAGGGTTGTTAACCCCGGAAACCGGGAACCAGTCAAAAACCTCCGGATTAGCAAAAAGCACCAGGAGCAGCGTTCCTGCAAAAAAATTGGGAAGGGAATAAAGTCCGAAGAAAAGCATAGACAGGCCGCGATCAGCAAACCGGTCACGATAGTACGCTGCAAACATCCCCGCAGGAAGGCTTACGCTGTAGGCAAGTACAACGGCAAAAAAGGCCAGGATGAATGACCACCAAAATCGTTCAGGCAGGCGGCTGCTGATCTCCCGATGATCCCGGTAAGAAATGCCGAAATCGCCCCGGACAATTCCCTGTGCGGTTTGCCCATCGCCAAACATCCAGCGGTGATATTGATTCCGGAAGCCATGCCAGTGAAGCATGGGAACGAGGACTTGCCAGCGTTTCTCATTTTCCAGAACACTTTCAAAAGCAACAGCCGATTGATCCAATGACTGGTACAGTACCGATATTTCTGTCTGCGATGCAATATTTTTCAGTAGCTGCAAGCGTTCCCGGATCAGTACAGGATCCCAGCTTTGAAGCAGCGATTGAATATGGATCAGCGAGGTTTGGAGCAACTCGGGATCTTTGGGATTTTGCCTTAAAAGTTGTTCATTCAACGTGTAGGCAGTTTTCAGTTGCAGGTAATATTTTTTGACGGCATTCCAGTTTCCATGCGCTGCTACCAGCCGCTCCAGTGCCTGGCGATGACTTTTTTCAGGGATACGGTGGAGCGTATCAGGCGTGGCAATACTGGCAACGCTGAAATAGAATAAGGGCAAGTTGAGACCCAGCCGTTCCCGCATCTGTTGTTGTGCCCTCAATGTGGAAGATGACGATTGCAGCGGCCCTTCATTTCCACCTTTCGCCAGACGACTCACCGGATCGCCAGGGGCACTCGCACTGATGGCAAAAGCCAGCAGCGAGATGATAAACAAAGACGGAATAAATAGCAGAAGGCGCCTGACGAAGTACATTGTCATGAGCCAAAACTCCTACTAATTTATGATTAAGCGGTGGGAATGACTGATTTTATTAAGAATTCAAAAATCATAAAATAGCGAAGGAGGAACTGCTTGCTCCTCCTTCGCTGACTGGAATAGATACTTAAAAAAGATGGTAATGAAAAGGATAGTCTTTTACGTATGCTCAGGTTCAACCTGTTCGGAAGCCGAAGATGAAGTTTGCTTTTTTTATTACGATGCAAAGATGCCTGTTAAGCATAAAGGCATCCTTACCCGAAAATTAATAAAGGGTTAATCGTAAATGATTGAGGCGATGTCAGGAGAGTTCCCCGCTTGCCTGATTAGAAAGGCACGGATGAAGATCCACGAGGCGGGAGCACCGGCAGTAAAAAAGAAAAGGGAAGCAACCTTCCCTTGAAAACACGTTCGTCAAAAACCGGAAGGAGAGAATTTTCCCAAAAGACTCCTCCGGTTTTTATCCCAACTTCACTTATCCAACTACTTTCTGCGTGCTTTCAGGTTCAGGCATTTTCCCTTTTCCTAACAGTACTTGCTTTCCGATACAAAAGTAAAGGGGCCATTCTCGCAAACCGGGCTTGAACCGGCCATACTCTTACAGGAGCAATGCAAACTCTATTTGTGCAAATAAGCAGATTTATCGTAGTCAAATGCTACGGGGCAGGAGGAGGTAGAAATGATTTTGAAATGAATGGATTCTGTGGATAGGAATGACGAGTGCAGGAAAATAAAATTACTTCGGCAGATGAAGAAAGTTAATATATTCAGTACCAATACAGGATGCCAAAGACCAACAAGCCTGCAACACATATTGCTATTTTAATCAATGTATATTTCATTGCATAAAACGAAAAGAAGGGAGAAGGCAAAATCATACTCTAAAGACTTATAGCAGGGGAAAATAGTTGCAAGAGATATGATAAAATTACGATCCTTCACAATTTATTAAAATTGGTTCCGCAGGCGCCATTCAGGGCTTTGTTCCATAAGGCTGAAAGCACGAGCCCCGTGCGGATTTTTCATCTTTGCAAAATGGTTGCGTTAACGCTTCTTTCAGTTTATTGTGTGTTGTTGATGGTGCTGCTGATCTTCAGCCTGGCGCAATGCCATGTTACCCTGCTGGCCCTGAGCGGCAAACGGTCGGGTGAGCCGCTTCCCGAAGCTGTTGAGCTTCCAGCCGTCACCGTGCAGTTGCCTGTATATAATGAATACTATGTGGTGGGACGGCTTATAGATGCTGTTGCCGCATTTGACTATCCCGCTGCGCGCCTGGAAATACAGGTGCTGGATGATTCTACTGACGAGACCTCTGCAATAATATCGGAAAGAGTAAACTTTTGGAAGAACAAGGGCTGCAATATCCGGCACCTGCAGCGCGATGGCAGAAAGGGCTACAAAGCCGGAGCGCTGCAATTTGGCCTTGAGCAGGCGCAAGGCGAGTTCATTGCCATTTTCGATGCAGACTTTCTGCCGGCTCCGGATTTTTTGCGCAGGGCGATGCGGGGATTTACCTCTGAGAAGACAGGAATGGTGCAGGCCAGGTGGACCTACCTGAATGAGCAATATTCCTGGCTCACGCGTATCCAGGCTTTTTTCCTGGATGCCCACTTTCTGGTAGAGCAGCGCGGACGTCACAATGGCCGGCTCTTTTTTAACTTTAACGGAACTGCGGGCGTATGGCGAAAAAACGCCATTACGGATGCGGGCGGCTGGGAGCACGACACCATCACCGAAGACCTGGACCTTAGCTACCGTGCCCAATTGCGGGGATGGCAATTTAATTTTCTCGAAGACCTTGAAGCACCTTCAGAACTGCCGGTGGAAATAAATGCGGTGAAAAGTCAGCAGTATCGCTGGGCTAAGGGTTCTGCAGAAACCGGCCTGAAACTCTGGGCCATGATCCTCCGGGCAAAGATTCCATTTCGCAAAAAGCTCCACGCTCTTTTTCATGTATTCAACAGTACGCTCTTCGTTTTCAGCTTTATACTCGTATTAATAAGTGTACCTTTTTCATTAATAAAATTACAATTACAGGCCACGCTGAATATTGATTTCCTGACCGTATTTATATTATGTTTTATAAATCTCTGTTTCTATTTTTTTATTTCATGTTTAATCAAAAAGAAGGGGTGGAAAGCTGCTATCACCTATTTTCTGCTCCATTTCCCGGTATTTATTGCTTTCTCGATGGCCTTTTCTTTTTTCAATTCACTGGCCGTATTGCGGGCATGGTTGGGTTACCGGTCAGAATTTGTGAGGACACCTAAATTTAATGTTCTTGAGAACGCACAAATGCCGAGCAGGAACCGCTATGTAAAACGCTCATCATTTCACCGTTCCTTTTGGGAAGGGTTGCTCGCGCTTTATTTCTTTGGCGGCCTTATAGGCACTTGCTTCACAGGAGAATTTTTGATCACACCGTTCTTCCTTCTCCTCACCATTGGCTTCGGCAGCCTCGCCTGGATGACGGTGCAGCACAACCGCAAAACCTCACCTTTTCTTGACTGATGCCTAACCTGTTCAATTTCCGCCTTCCGCCTGAGAACCCTGAAATTTGAATGGATATGAACAGGCGCTTGTGGTTTCTTTTGTTGATGATGGCGGGAAGCCTTTTTACAACCATCAGCCTTTGCTATTTTACAGATCGGACGCTCTTTCCGGCTGTCATTGGCCAGTACGCATTGCTGTTCCTATTATATGCGGGAATGATGGCGACCGCGTCTCAGGACAGAATTGTGAAGCTACTTTTGGTATTTGCCGTGCTGATGCGGCTGGTACTGTTGTTTTCGCTGCCTGGCCTGTCTGATGATTTCTACCGGTTTCTGTGGGATGGAAATTTGTGGGCAAACGGTATAAATGCCTATAGCGCCCTGCCCTCACAAATGCTGCAGGAATTGACTGCGGGAGGAGAAGGTGCATTCCCCAACCGGTTGTATCCATTACTCAATTCCCCGGAGTACTTTTCAGTATATCCACCTGTTAACCAGTGGATATTTGCGCTTTCGGCCTGGCTCTTTCCAGGGCAGTTGTGGGAGCCTGTGGTGGTGATGAAAGGATTCATCCTGCTGGCGGAGTGCGGAAGCATTATACTGCTGCTGAAGCTTGCACGGATCTTTAATCTTCCGCAAAAACAAGTGCTGTGGTATGCGTTGAGTCCGCTGATCATAATAGAGCTGATGGGCAATCTGCATTTTGAGGCGCTGATGATCTTTTTTTCATTGCTTATGATTTGGCTTTTGATAAAGGGAAGAACACTTTCTGCGGCTGTAGCACTCGCGTTTGCTGTTGCGGTAAAACTGCTGCCAATTTTCTTTCTGCCCCTGCTCCTGGGTACAGTTCTCATTTCCAATACAAAAAATCCTAAAAACTGGCGGTACAAGAAATCAGTCCTGAATCTGCTAGTCTTTATATCAGTGCTGTTGCTTATAGGCTGGACTATGGGCGGGTTCAGTCCGTACACCGCAATCTGGAGTAGCATTCGCCTGTACTATGAATCTTTTGAGTTCAATCCCGGCCTGTACCTGGTGGCGAAAGAGCTGGCGTATAAATCAGGAGGTGACCGAACTGCTGCTACGCTTGTGATGAATATTGCGCTGCTTGCCGGACTGATCATGGTTTACGCACGCTATCTTTTGCTTTTAATGAACGACCGGCCAAAGGGGTTACGCTATTTGCCACTGGCCATGCTCTGGGTGATGTCCTTTTATTATTTCACTGCCAGCACGGTGCATCCGTGGTATCTTGCTTCGCTCCTCGCATTTTGCAGCCTTACGTCATTGCGCTTTCCGGTGGTATGGAGCGCTTTGATCCCGCTCACTTACATTGCCTATTCTACGTATCCGTATCAGGAAAATTATTTTTTGATATTGTTAGAATATATGATCGTGGCCGGTTGGCTCACATACGAACTTGCAAGACCAGCCCGCCTTTCTGCATTAGTAAGGCAATGAGAGCTACATAGCGTTGCTTAATTTTGTCGGCTTAAAATTGATTAGCTTTTTACTCACGATACAAACAGAATTAAAAAAATGCCGGAAGAAAAGAAAGGGAACACTACCGAACTTAGATTTAATGTGCAACTGGATGAGGATAATGTTCCTGAAAAAATTCAGTGGAGTTCTACTGAAGGTGGACAACTGAGCACAAAGGAATGCAAGGCTTTTATGCTCTCAATTTGGGACGACAAGGAGAACCATGCATTGCGCCTTGATCTTTGGAACAAGGAGATGCGGGTTGATGAAATGAATATTTTCTTTTTTGAGACGATGATGACGATGGCTGAATCGTATGAGCGAGCCACTAATAACTCGGAGATGAGCGTGGAGATACGAAAGTTTGCCCGCGAGTTTGGAGAAAAGACGGAGTTGCTAAAGCAGAAACGTGATGAAAAGTAAGCGGTAGAATTACAGAAAGAACAGAATGGGGCAGAAACCCCTGGACCAGCATAAAATTAAATATGACCCTGGTTGTAGATCATTAATATTTGGTAGTAATTAATACGTATATTTGTGGCGGGGACGAACTCCTTCTTGATATAGGATAATGGTTTACTTCAATTGAATATCTTTTAATATAGGTATTTATACTGAATAAAAATGAACATTTACTTATGTAGTTTGTCTTATTAGTATAAATGTTTCGCAACACAAAAATATATTCGCCATGAAAAATTTAGCCAAGAAACACGGGAATTTCTTTAAAGCCTTGGTCATCCTGTACGGGATATGTTGGATGCTGATTCTGTTTAGCTCTTGTTCAGCATCTGAACAGTTTTATAATCCTTTACCGGCAGATCCGGCCTATAGCACAATTGAAAATACTGATGCTCAGGCAGACGCTACTTTGCCTGGAAAAGAGATTCAGTATTAAATATAAAAAAAATGAATGGACTGAAACAGTTTGGCAATTCTTTCGCAAGAAGGAAGGCAACCTCAGGTGGGAAAGTGAGAGAGGCTCACCTGGAGTCAACGTTAGTTTTTTCATGGTTTTAAATCGCCTGCAACGGGCGATTCGATTAAAAGCCTTTCAGCGCCCGCTGGAAGGCTTTTTTCGTAAGCCGGTATTTCTCTCCTAAATTCGCCCCTTCAAAAAAATTATATACCCATTTAATAAAAGCATGGAAAAAAAGCTATTTGACCGTATTGATCCAAAGATCCTGAAGGCGATTCCCAATCCCTCCAATGGCGCTTACGAAATAAAGATCAAGGTTCCGGAACTCACATTTCTGGGAGTGCAGGAGCAACCGGATTTCGCGACTCTCTACATCACTTTCTATCCTAAGAAAAAGATCATCGAACTCCGGTCCATGAAGCAATACATGTATCAGCTCCGGGATGTCATCGTATCGTACGAACGACTCATCAATATTTTTTATGAACAAATGATGGAGGTTTATGAACCCGAACGCCTGCGGCTGGTCATGATCTGCAATCCGCGCGGAGGCATCAGCTCCCGCCTCACAATTGATTCCGATTGGGAAATCCGTGGTGGCAAGGAGAAATTCCGCGACTGGACGGGCAGTGAGGATACCTGGGATGTGCTGATGTAGCCTTACTCTTTCAGGCGGAGCCAAATGATCCTGGTTGTGTTACCTGTTTTTTTACAGGTGCCGCAAAATGGTGTAAATGATCTTGTACCCGGCCAGCACCGTACCCTTAACCGTTCCTGTGATTTTCGAAACCCCGATCCGCTTCCGGTAGCTCACGGGTACTTCGCAGGTCTTCATTTTCAGCTTAGCGGCTTTCACCTGCATCTCCACTGTCCACCCGAAGGTGGTGTCCTGCATGTTGATATTCATCAGGCTGTTCCATTTTATAGCGCGGAAAGGACCAAGATCAGTGTAGCGGTGGTTGTGCAAAATGCGAATGAGCCGGGTAGCCAGCCAGTTGCCAAACACTTGTTGCGGGAGCATGGCGCCAGATTCGCGGCTTCCTAGTGCGCGTGAGCCAATCACGAGATCGCAATCATCCTCCAGAATTTTCTGTACGAGCAAAGGCATTTCTTCAGGATGGTCAGAATAGTCGGCATCCAGGAATACCACGATCTCTGGCGGCAGAGGTTGTTGCTTCAGATATGCGATGCCCTTGAGGCATGCAAAACCGTATCCGCGCCTTTGTTCATGTAAAACCGTGGCACCTGCTGCTTCGGCTTTCGCCACGGTATCATCCGTAGAAGCGTTGTTCACCACCACTACTTCCTTTACCAGGGACTGTGGGATATCCCCGATCACCTTTCCAATAGAATTACACTCATTGAAAGCAGGAATAATAACCGATATGCGCGGAGGACAAGTCAGGGGAGAAAAGTCTTGAGCTGAGGCAAAGATTGCAGGCATTGTGGATTTGTGGCCTCTCGTTTCATTTGATCAAAATCATTCAAATTTTAACTGCTTCATTTTTTAATGGAGAGCCTGAAAGCAGGATCCAGAAGAAAGCAAAGAATGACACGCCCACCTGCCGTTCCAGCATTGCCTCGGCCATCAGCGCAAAAAATAGGACTAGCCACAAGGTGAGAAAAAGAAAATTATGGCTGGTGTGCCTGAGGAAGAGCGGAAAGAAATAGACGCCAACAAAAACCAGAAAACCTGTAAGTCCGGCACCCGCCAGGAAGATGAGGAATTGGTTGTGTGGCAAATGGCGGCTATTCGGGGCGAGCGCGGGATAATAGGTATCAAAACCATCTTCCATCTCAGTTCTGAGATCGGCTATGCCGGTGCCAAATACCGGATGCTCCAGGAACAACCTGCCGGATACTTCCCATGCCGCCAGCCTCATGGAGATTGAGTACTGGTTGATGTCTTCTCCTTTTACAAATACACTAATATCCTGCATAGATTGTTGAACTCTGGCTTGAAACGGTTTAACGAACCAGAACGCAAGTAACAGCATTCCGCCAAGCGCTGCGACTGAGGCAATGCCGGTAAGATACCTCTTTTTCATAAAGGCGATGTATAGCACGATGAGCAGGAGGGAACCATAAAATGCAAGCATCCCGGTGCGTGCGGAGAGCGAATGCAAAAAGATCAGGCCCAGCACAATAAATAAGTAAAGCGCCCTTCTCAGCCATACCTGAGCAATCCATTTTTGCCAAAGCAGGACAAATGAGGCTAATAAAGCAAAGGCGAGCATCACACTATAATAGATATGATTTAAACCGCCTATAATGATCACCGGCTGATGCGCCTGAATATCCCGCATTACTTCCTCATAATGCAGCAGGAAATAGCTCAGCGTGAACACCCCTGCCGTGCCAATGCCCGCAATAAAAACCAGCACAAAAAACAGCAGGTTCTTCCGTTTATAATAAGTGGGCGAGGCAAGGGCAAAAGGCATAAACAGCAGTGGCAGCCTGATAATGACAGAATCAACAAAGCCGGATTGATTATCCGTAAAAATGCCATTAAACAGTATGATACAGAAAAGCAGGAGCAGGAGCAAAGCAGCTTTATTCCTGAAAAGTTGCCTGCGGAAGGTGGCGAAGTCATCATTCAGTAGCGGGTGGAGCAGCATGAGTACGAGGCCGGCAGTAATCAGCACCCGCGAAAGGGAAAGCCCCAGGAGAAATAACGTTGCGCCAGCCGGCCCGATGTAAGGAAATATTTTTTTCAAGTATGTCGGTTAACTGAATCGAAGTTCCAAAAATAAATCAGCCGTTGGCAGGCGGCACAGCTTGGTAGCGGAATATTTATCATGTCTGAAGGTTTGGTAAGCCGCTAAAGGATTTTTCGATGCACTGCCATAACAGCCGGGCCGACCGGTCCCAGGAGAATTTCTGCTCCTGCTCAAAACCCATCTTCGACATTTTCTGCCGCAGTTCAGGATCTTCTGCTACTTTTTGCATGGCTGCTGCAATATCGTTTATAGAAAAAGGATCGCAATAAACTGCGGCTTCTCCGGCCACTTCGGGCAGCGAGCTTGAGCGTGAAGTAATGACGGGAACTCCGCTTCTCATCGCTTCCAGCACCGGTATTCCAAATCCTTCAAAAAGCGATACGTAGGTCATTGCCATAGCCGAAGCCAGGAGATTCCGAACCTCTTCTTCCCCGTTTATCCGGCCCAGAAAATATACGTCCTCTTTGTGATGGATCGCCTCATGCGTTACCATTATCTCATCACTTTTGTAAGCTGCACGGCCAATTACCAAAAGCTTTATTCCTTGTTCATCGTGCTGTTTAAATTCATTAAATCCCAGGAGCAAACGCTTCAGATTTTTACGTGGATACATTCCGCCAATAAAAATAAAATACGGAGCGCCCCGTGTATATTTTTTGCGCGTCATTTCCTGCACTTCCGCAGCTACCGGTCCGTATGCCTTGTTGGCCCCGTTGTACACCACATCAATTTTTGCCGGGTCAATATGATAGTGGCGGGCAATTTCCTGCTTTGAATATTCTGATACCGTTCCGAGCCTCACCGCCTTTCTGGCATAGCGCGGCATGTAGTAGCGATAAAATTTCCTCCCCAGGTACGGCACCTGCTCCGGGAAATGTTCATACGCCAGATCGTGCAATACAGAAACGGAAGGGACGCGGGTATTTAATGAAAGAAATCCGTCAGGCGAAAAAAAGAGATCCGGCCTGTATTTATTCAATGCCCGCGGAATGGAAAATTCAAAGAACAAGTACCAAAGCAGCGGATGGCGAGCCTGCGGCTGCAAAACCACTGGTGTAATATTATTTGAGGTAATGAATTTATCATGGAAAAGGCGGTCAAAAAAATAAATGAACTGATGCTCAGGGTGCAATTCCACGATGCGTCTCAGGGTTTCGTAGGCAAACCATCCAATTCCATCCATTTTTCCATCCACCAGGAGCCGTGCATTTATTCCTATTTTCATTTATTTAAAATTTAATAATATAAAAATATTAAAACGTTCTGTCATTTTTTAATGGGGAGCTATCATGTAATTTTTAAGAGCCGGCTATGCCTTTATGTTTTGACGCCCGTGGCGGAATGACTCTAATAATATTTCCTTCAATCGGGTTCACAGTTCCTGTTCATTTAAATATATCCGGCAGGTATCCTCAATTGTTTTCTTTAATGGAATAAAATCAAAATTCAGCGCATTCTTTATTTTTTCATTCTTAAAGAAGTAGGATAATTGTGCAGCCTGCGCCAGTTCCCTGGTAATAAAGGGCTCGCTGCCTGTGAGGAGGCTGCGAATGCTTTCCGCACGCCATACCAATTCGCTCATCAGGCGGTTGGCTTTTATTCGCGGAGCCGGAACATTTAAGCATTCAGCGATGGAATTAAAAAGGTCCAAAAACTTCCAATTTTCCGAGACGAGTACATATCGTTCATTTTTTATCTCTGAATTCATAAGGCCAATCAAAGCACGGGCAACATCCCTTGCATCAACAAATCCGGTGGCGCCAGGGGTATAGAATTTCAGGCCATTGGCTACAGAACTGAAAAGCTTGGGCGGTCCGTGACTGAAATCGCCCGGAGCGAGCACCACACCCGGATTGACGATGGCGCAGGGCAATCCTTCAGCCGCTCCACGCCACGCTTCCATTTCGCCAAAATACTTGCTTTCAGAATACCGGGAAGGAAAAATGAAATTCTCAATATGGCTTTCTTCGTCCAGCATTTGGCCGGGCCGCTTGTATAGCGCTCCAATGGAACTTACGTAGCCAAGCTTTTTCACGTTATTGGCCATTGCAGCATCTACTACATTGGCCGTTCCGTTCACATTGGTTTCAATGATCGCGTCTTTCCGCCTGCGGTTGAAGGATACCAAAGCCGCTACGTGATATACCTGTTCAGCGCCCTGCATGGCCTCTTCGAGTTCCGCAGCATCCAGGATATCCGCTTGCCGCCATTCAATATTCTCCAACTTCTGCTGCTGATTGCCCTCTCCGAGCTCATCCAGAAAGCGAAATACATTCTTCACCTGCTCCATCGAACTTGAAGCCCGCCTTATGGCTACAATTTTTTCCGTGCTGAAAGTGAGATAGTAGAGAAGATAGGAGCCGATAAACCCGGTGCCTCCGGTAACGAAAATCATGTGATTGAATTAAAATTCAAAACTAACCATATCTGTGCAAGTAGCGGATGATGTAGCCGCTGTCTTGGCTGCTTCTCATTATATTTGGCCGCACCAAAAAGACACAATGGATTTAGATACTTTTTTTGTCCCTGTTTCAAAAGAGGAAATAGCAGACGGCCGGCCTTTCCAGCCAGATGAATGGGGCACGCAGCTAAAGGTTCATGACAACGGGTTTCCCGAACTGGAAGGATGCACCATCGCACTCGTTGGCATCAGGATGACGGAGGAGGAAGATCCTTTCTCAATGCAGGTGCGCAAATGGCTTTATCGCCTCAGAAGGAAAAGCTATGCAGCCACCATGCTGGATGCAGGCGATCTGCTGCTGGATGATGACCGCGAGAAAAACTGCCAGAGCCTGGGATACGTAATCAGCGAACTGCTGCTGAAAAACATAATGCCCGTCCTTATTGGCGGCCCGCAATATCTGGTGTATGGCCAGTACCTGGCCTTTCAATACATGAAAGAGTTTGCAAATCTTGTTTGCTTTGATAACCGGTTTGCCTTTGAGCCGGAAGAAGCAGGAACGATTACCGATGAAAATTACCTGCAGCGCATGACTTTTAGCGCTAACCCCTATATTTTTAATTTCAGCATTCTGGGCTATCAGGGTTACTTTGTAGATGCTCCTGCTCTTGAAGCGCTGGAGAAACTTTATTTTGACCATTACCGCCTGGGAAATGTACGCGCTGACCTCAAAGAAATTGAGCCGGTGATCCGTGCTGCTGATTTTATGAGCTTCAACGTGTCCGCTGTACGGCAGTCAGATAGCCCGGCCGGTATATTTCCCAGCCCCAATGGGTTTACCGGAGAGGAGGCTTGTGCTCTTGCACGCTATGCGGGCCTCAGCGATTCGCTGCGCTGCATCAGTTTCGGAGGTGTGGATCTATTGCACAAAAACCGGCAGCAAACTGCCCACCTGCTTGCACAGATGATTTGGTATTTCGCAGACGGCACGCTAAATCACATCAGGGAAGAGCCCATCAGCGGGGATCCCGGTTTCACCCGCTTTATCACCACCATCCATAAGGAAGCCTGCGAAATCATTTTTTACAAAAGCAACCGCACCGGGCGCTGGTGGATGGAGATTCCCCTGGACAACCATAATAATAGGGAATTGCCGAACAAGCATGTTATTCCATGTACCTACACGGATTACCAGCACGCCTGCAATGATGAAATGCCGGAACGATGGTGGCAGACTTTTAAGAAATTAAATTGATGGTTAATAGAACATTGAATGGTCTTAATAAGGCATAAAAAATATCACCTTTTCTAATTGCGATTTCTTAACAAAGAGTAGAGTTTTTCCTTGCTGAGGTGCAGTCTCTACCCAGTCGCCCCCTGTGCCGGGTGACGACTACCTTTCGCGGCAGTTTGCCCAAGGTTATAGCCTCAACAGCGTAAGCTACGGTCAAATGTGAAGAGAGTAACCATCACTTGGCAATACCTAATGGGCTGGTCGCGGCACTACTTCTTTCCCGCATTTTGCGAAAATATTCAGTGCGCTGTTCAGGGGTCATGTCTGCGAGTTCAGCGTTCATCTTGTCCCTAATGGATCGCAATTGTTTCACCAAACCCTTTACGGTTTTTACCTTCTTCCTAATCATACCTGAAAATTTCTTTTGGAGTTCATATCTCTAACATAGGGTACCAAGTTTTAAGTTCACAGAATTGCATCCCACACCTCCAAGCCCTTTTCTTTCATGCAGTAGCGCCAGCTTACCAACAACAGGTTCCTGTACTCGTCTCTAATGAATACATCTATCCAATGAACTACTGCTAAGCTGATCAAATGCAATCCTTCCTGATTCAGAACTTTGTATTTTTGTCTCATCGCTGAAAGGTAGGGAAGTTGGCCATTTTCGCTGAATAGCTGTTTTACCAATCAGGCGTGGAAGGCACGAGCAAATGCTCGCGTCAGGTTGGTGCAGTCTAAGCCAACAAAATAAAATTTTGAATCATAACCCTACTACATATAAAACCACCAAATGATACTTTATTCTGACGAATCGGGCCTTTCCAATGATGAAATTGATATAATTAATACTATCAATTCAGAGGTGCTAAGGTTACTCTCTTTTTATGAATGGAAGGAGGATATAAGGAAATCCTTACCTGATCTCTATCAAGAGGCCAAACAAAGATTGATAGCAACTCTCTTTATAAAGCTTGATGAAGATCAGCAAACAGGCTATATCTTGGGTAGCCACGGTACATTTTTGGAGAGGACGAAAGAAATTGCAACTGGCAATGAACTTTCCCAAAAATTTATGGATGGGCTAATAACGCAGGATGAGCTATTAAATATAGGTTTTTCATTTCATCCATACAGTGAAAACATTTACACAACACTGGTAGACTGGAAAAAATGGGAAGGGTTAGCAAAAAAACATCTCAATTCATTTAATATTTCTATAAAGGAAGAAAATAATATTTATGAGAAAATATTAACCATATTTGATAGACGAAATGCTTATCTTAATGTCAATAGAGAACAATTGGTAAGTAAAAAACTTCAAATATTTATGTCTACTCTGGTCGATTTGTTATCAGAATTTAATTATGTTGGAAGCCATAACACCATTCCGTATAAAGATATTTATTCAACTGCTCTACAAGCAGTTGAAGGGGCGCTAACATTTGAAGAACAAATTACTAAGCTTTCTTCCCATGGAGCATTTAATCCTAAAATGGAAATACTTGCACAGGCCCTTTTAAATGCGCCAGTCGAATTAAAAGCCGATTTCTTTACGACAATGAGGGTGGGATACTCAGAGTTTATTGCGGGGATAGAGAGAACTGAAACCAAATTTCATGATCAAGTAATTTCACAAATAGTTCATGTCAGTTATTTTCCTGCAAACATGAACTCATCTAGTAATCTATTAATGAAGGCGTGGAAGGCCACCTATTCGCTTAAAACAATGAACTATACTTCAGAAGACTTTCAATCATTAGCCAATGATCTTGAAAGTCTGTATAATGATATGCACATAAATGGCAGAAATCCTCTTACTGAAAAACACATCGAAAAATTCAGCCTATTCTTATTAAAGATAGGAATAGATATTCCACCTGAAGAAGCTATGAAATATTTTGAAAAGGGAGATGTTATTAAGAACTATAGAACAGCTGGCAAGCATCTTTTTGCTTACTATACTATATCTTCTTCTTTTAATGGAGGGCTGGCTTTTTCTGGGATCATACGGGCAGTAAGGAACCAAGAAAAGCTGTTTACAACAGAAAGAAATAATCTAACAAAGTATACAGATATAAAGAGAAAATTCATTACACATTCAACTTCCTATTTCCTGGGTGGTGATAGCAAATTAGTTTATCCTTATAATGCATTGACCTATATCGATGAACTGTTTGAGCAATATCAACGAGGCATTATACCTTTCAATTTAGAAAGTGATCCTTTGTATTATCAAAAATCGGACGGGAAATATTCTATAAACCACCGCTATAGTGACTTTATTATTAGGGCGGTAAAGGAAGATCCGTCCTTCAGGGAAAACTTCAAACCTGTATATTTTGATGTTTTAAAAATCCAAAGTGAATCAACGGAAAAAGTAAATTACCAAACAATGTCTGCAAAGATGTCTATGTATAACAGGTACAATGCTTTTTTGAAAGGAGGATCTAGGAATGATACTTGGATTGCTTTACCAACATTTGTAGGGTTTCCAACAATGATGTTCATAAAAGTGCGAAGAATCAATCCTTCAGGTAGGCACAATTATCCTTTATCAGCTAAGGAAATGTTGCTATCATTTGTATATCAGGATATAATGAAAGCTAAAGCTGCCCAGGAAGCTTTTAGGATCGCTGTTAACTCTGGTAGGTATTATCATCTTATCTATCCGTATCACATTTGTTGTAAGTCTATGGCAGAAATGATTAGGAAGACATTCAAAGAGGATGGCCCAATAATTCAAGAATTTGAAGACTTGACTATAACTCAGAGGCAAGAAGTTTTAACTAAATTTAAAGGTAGGGCATTTGAATTTTTGCAACTTGATTTCCTCGAGCATAGTGATTCAGCTAAAGAGCTTATGAGATTAATGCTCGAATCTTCCGATGAAGATAAGACATGGGCGGAGAATGATGAACTTGTTGGCCAAGCATATAAAGATATACAAGCTTTTATAAACAACGAGATTGAAAGTGAGAAAATGGCACTAACCTCTTACGGTATCCACACTCAGGGTGATTATGGAATATCTAATCCGCTTGATACCAAGGGGATGAGGCTCTATACTTACAAAGAAGGTAAGAATACCTTAAAGAATAATTTTAACCTCTTGGTTGAAGCCTTTGTGTATAATAATTTGATTTATAAAGTGGAACTTATTAAACTTACTGGTATTAGTCTTGGGTTTAGCAAGTCCATTTTTAGCTTCTATGAAAGTTATGCGGGGCTGTTGACACCCGGACTAAAGGCCTATTCGGCCACAAAGGAATTTGATTACGGAGATAGTGAGGATTATAATATGGCTATCGTAAATGACATTTTCTCAAAAAATACTATAAAATTGTTTCTTGAAGTACTACAAAATATGGACAGCGTAGGTAGAACGGCTATTCAGGCGGACCGCATAATGGCCTTCTTCACTGGGGAGAAAGAGGATAATGCTATAGCCATTACTTCGCTGGACAAGCATCGGAGAAAAATGATGGGATTAGCCGGTGCCTGGACAACAAAGCATGAGGAAGCATATAATAACTATGTTAATTTCGGTCATTTTAGAAGTGATAGTGGGCATATTCCTTGTATTCCGCCTCTATATACATATCATGATGGTTTTTACGAAGATCCTTCAGGCGGATTTGTAAAGCGTATCGTATTACAGCATCTTTCCTTTCCTTTATTTACTGATCTGACCAAAGATATTCCAGTTCTTGACAAGGTAAGACGTAGAATGGAGTTGAAAGGAGAATTTAAATCTGGAGAGGAGGAGAGTCAAAAAGGAAATTTAGAGAAAATTGATGTGGTCACTACAGGATCAGCCATAAAGCAGGGCTTGCAAGATGCTTTTTATTTGTTTGATAAAAATACCAAAATGAATGACTTGAACGACCTAAAGATAACTCAACTTAAAACTTCAAACGAGAAAGTATTCAAACTACCTTTAGGCCAATTCCGAGAAACAACTGGCACGGATAGTTTTGTAGATGGGGACATGGACAGAAGAATAAAGAAAGCTGAAGCAGCCATTTATGGCTTATCAATTAATTCAATGGCGATTGACCGAATTCTTGAAGCAAGAAAGCAATGATTTTTGCGTAACGCATGTTTACCACCCAAGCCCACTCACACAAGGCTCAACTCCCTACCCTTGACAAACCCACAGCCGCAATAAGCTTTGCCGGAAATTAGGAATCGATGGTTTGACGGCTCGTTTGATTCTTCCCTGTGTGCAGATTTCACCCGTTCAGTTTCGGCCTGGCAGAAGATTAGGGCTGGTGGCGGAACTACTTTTTTCCCGCATTTTTCGAAAATATTCAGTGCGCTGTTCAGGGGTCATGTCTGCGAGTTCAGCGTTCATCTTGTCCCTAATGGAACGCAATTGTTTCACCAGGCCCTTTACTGTTTTTACCTTCTTCCTAATCATACCTGAAAATTTCTTTTGGAGCGCAAATGCTCGCGCCAGGTAGGTGCGTTGGGCTCATATCCTATTACTGCGTTGCTGTTTGGCCAATATTTGATTAAAAAGAGCCACGGCTATCGCATAGACCATCATAGCGTCTTCTCTTCGAGCTATCGGCATAACCCTTTGAGCATTACTTTTCAACTTCCTGTTGTGAATGTATTTTGATACATATTGAAATAATGCGTAACAGGCGGCTAACCAACTCTCAAAGGCATCCTCGTCATAATCATCTTTTTTAAAGAGACTCGCAATTATTTCCTTTTGATGATCACTTTCAAGCTCCTTGCTTCCATCGCCAAACTTTAATACCTCTAAGAATGATCTGATGTGAATTAGTACTGAATGCCAATCGCCCATGTTCAAGCTTTGTTGCGCTAATTCCAATTGCCTCTCCAATTCATTCAAAATCGTAGCCCAGTCCTCAGGCAAATTAGCGTTTTCATGATGTCTAATGTCTGGAAGTTCGACAAGCAGGTATCGGCCCACACCAAGTTTGGGTGCATATCCATAGGCCCAATCACTTTGGCTAATAGCCTTCTTAACTGAATAATTGAGCCCATCAACTTTAATATTCGATATTGAATTGCCAATAGTTTTTGTAAGCCTCACGTTTAGGTCTATATTGAAGATAACATCTTTTTTAGTTCGTCCCTCTCTGTATTTTTCAATAGCTTCCATAGCATGTGGAGTTATCGTAGCTCGCAAAGAGAAATATCCCTCAGTTGGAGTTTTCGTTTTACCATCATCGGGATAGCCAGATACCATAAAGCGATTTTTAGAATTATTATCGACATAGAGGTCACAGAGATTTTTCCCAGCTTCCAAACCTAATCGAGCCGACACAAAATCAACGATTTCATTGGCTTGGTCATACATGTACTTTATGGCCACTTCGAGTTCGGGTTGAATGCTCCGCGTTTCATTAGCTGAGATATGACTTATTTCAAGGATTTTCATAAGTGTGTGATCTCTCATTCTCCTGATCCAAACGTTCACTTGAGACATGCGGTGCAACCATTTCGATAGAGATTATAGTGATTGATTCAAGGGCCAAAATTAGCGATATTCACGAAATCATATCCCTTCTCCAGCAAATTCGATTTGTGGATACCGGTCTACCTCTTCGCAATAACCCCCCGCTCACCAACCTACCTTTGCCCCCATTATGTCATCACCAAAGGACAAGAAGAGTTTTCGCGATCAGTTCAGTGCGATGAAGAACCTGCCCCGGTTTTTCCGGCTAATTTGGGATACGAGCAAAGGGCTTAGCATGGCCAACATCCTGTTGCGCTTCGTTAAGTCGGCTATACCGCTGGCGCAGCTTTATATCGGAAAACTGCTGATTGACGAAGTGATAAGGCTGATCAGCGCTGGCACGGAAGGCGGGCTGAACTACCTGTGGCTGCTGGTGGCGCTGGAACTGGCGCTGGCCATTTTCAGCGACCTGCTGAACCGCGGCATCACGCTTTGCGACAGCCTGCTGGGCGACCTGATTTCCAACCGCACTTCCGTGATGCTCATCGAACATGCTGCACGGTTGGACCTCTACCACTTCGAGGATGCCACGTTCTATGACAAACTGGAGCGGGCCAGGCGGCAGACCATCAGCCGGACGGTGCTTATGTCGCAGGTGTTGTCGCAATTCCAGGACATCATTACACTGCTGTTCCTGGCGGGCGGGCTGGTGGCCTTCAACCCGTGGCTGCTGCTGATCCTGGTGGTGGCGGTGATTCCCGCCTTTCTTGGCGAAACCCACTTTAACGAGCGCACCTACTCGCTTTCCCGCTCCTGGACGCCCGAACGCAGGGAACTGGACTACCTGCGCTACATCGGGGCGAGTGACGAAACGGCCAAGGAAATCAAGGTCTTCAATCTTTCGGGCTTTATCGCGGAGCGCTTCCGGGTGCTAGCAGACAAATATTACTACGCCAACCGGAAGCTGGCCCTCAGGCGCAGCCTCTGGGGAAGCGGCCTTAGCACATTCGGGACGCTGGCCTACTATGCGGCCTACGTTTACATCCTGCTGCAAACGGTGAGCGGGGCGATCACGGTGGGCAGCCTCACCTTTTATGCCGGCTCCTTTGAGCGGATGCGCGGGCTGTTGCAAGCCATTATGTCGCGCTTTTCGCAGATTGCCGAGGGCGCGCTCTACCTCCAAGACCTGTTCGATTTCTTCGCCATTAAACCCAACATTGCACTGGGCGAAAACAAGCGGAAAGTACCGCGGCCCATTCAGCAGGGTTTCACGTTTGAGGATGTGGGTTTTAAATATCTGAATAGCGACAAATGGGCGCTGCGCCATGTGAGTTTCCATTTGAAGGCCGGGGAAAAGCTGGCATTGGTAGGCGAAAACGGGGCGGGCAAAACCACGCTGGTAAAGCTGCTGGCCAGGCTTTATGATCCTGCGGAAGGGCGGATTTTACTGGATGGCATTGATCTGAAGGAATATGACCTGCACGACCTCCGCCAGGCAATTGGGATCATCTTCCAGGATTATGTGCGGTTCCAGCTATCGGCTGCGGAGAACATTGCCGTGGGCGACATTGTGGATGTCAGCAACCGTCCGCGCATCACCACTTCTGCCGTGAAAAGCCTGGCCGATTCCGTGATCAGCAAACTCCCGGATGCGTATGAGCAGCGGCTCGGTAAGCGCTTCCAGGATGGCGTAGAGCTATCCGGTGGTGAGTGGCAAAAAGTGGCGCTGGCAAGGGCCTACATGCGCGATGCCCAACTCCTGATCCTGGACGAGCCCACAGCCGCTCTCGATGCCCGTGCCGAACACGAGGTCTTCCTCCGCTTTTCAGAACTGATCTCCGGTAAGTCAGCCGTCCTGATTTCCCACCGTTTCAGCACCGTCCGCATGGCCGACCGTATCCTATTCCTGGAAAACGGCCAGCGAAAAGAAATGGGCACCCACCAAGAACTGCTGGCGAAGGGCGGCAAATATGCGGAGTTGTTTAGGTTGCAGGCGAAGGGGTATGTGTAGGTGCTCCTTGGAACAACCGGAAGTTTTATCTTTGGAGGGCGGTAGCGCTTATGCAAGGAAAATGATGGGTTAAGGGCATGGCGTTTATAAATCGTTAGCCATAATCGAAGAAAATGAATCAGAATAAGATATACTATAAGAGAGCCCTGCGAAGCAAGTTGAAATGGTTCATTCCTATCTCTCTTGCTCTATTGACACTCCTCTATTTTTTATCTATCTGGATCACGAGTCTTGAAAATCAACATTGGACAAATCTCTATTTACTCTTGTCAACTATAGCAGTCAACATTGTGGCAGCTGGCCTGTGGTACTCTCTTTTAAACTCAGCACTTTCATTTCAAAGCAATGCACCTATATTCAAAGCAATGCCCTTTTTGAGAGATCGAAGTTCGAAAGTACATATTCTCTTAGCATCGCTTCCTTCAAACACCAACCATTTGGTAACAGGCATGGGTGAGGCGCGGGCGCTTTCCATGTTACTAGAGACCTTGAAGGTAATCGAATTTCCAATGGAAAATGTTCTAATAAATTATGATGATCATTATTCAAGAGATGAAATTAAGGCGCTGATTGAAAATGAGAATGTACTCATGTTGGGAGGCCCGAATCATAATTCTGCCACCGCGTTTTTTATGGAAGATAATTTCAATAAGCTGTCATATGTTTTCGAAACGGCAACACCTAACGCAAATGGCGGAGAGCAGGCAAGTTTCACTTCAAACATTGTAACAAACACTCAGCGACCACAGGTAGTTACTGGGTCTGAACCAGGTAATGTTGAGTCCGACATTGATTTGACTAAAGATTGTGGGATGATAATCCGTAAAGAAGGGGCCTTTGACAATTTCGCATATGTCCTGGCTGGTGGTATGTCTCCAGGCGTGTGGCTCGCCACCTGTGTACTGACTAGTTACGATGTGTTTTTGTCAAACGGTCAGCTAAGTCAACAAATAGTGTTTGAGAGCAAAATTGAAAACGTATTCTCTGCTAAGTTGGACAGGGTTAAGATCGTAAAAAATCAAGAACTTATCAAATAGAAAGTAATGAACGTAGTACTAATAACTGGTGGGAGTGGCTTAATAGGAGCATCAACAGTCAATGCTTTTCTTGAATCTGGCTACGAGGTGTTGAACGCTGACTTAGTAGATAATGAATCGCTAACCAAAGAATCTGGATATAGTTTTCTTGAGTTTGATATTCGCTCCGAAGAATCAATTGAGAAATTGACCAAGGTGCTTGCCAAAGAAAATCGGTGCCTTCAGCATCTTGTTAGTATCGCAGGTGGAGCGATTCACAGTGAGTTCTATAGCCTTAGCCAAATGACACTTAACGACATAAAGCAATCCATTGAGTTGAATTTAGTTGGGCATATTCAACTTGTAGCTAGCTTGAAGCCTTTGTTGGAAGGAAGTAGTTGTTCTAATAAAACTATTACCCTCGTTTCATCTATAAATGCTATATTGAACTTTGGGCTACCTGCATATAGTGCCGCGAAAAGCGGATTATTAGGGTTTGTGCGAGTAGCTGCTTCTGAATTTGGTTTTAGCGATATACGAGTAAACTCGGTTGTTCCTGGTACCGTAGTTAACAATTCTCGTAATGAGCCAAAGGACTACAGTCAATACTTGAAAGGAAGCTCCTTGAACCGTTTTTCCACTCCTCAAGAGGTGGCCGAGACTATACTTCTATTAGCTGATCGCATGACTGCGATAACTGGTCAGGGGATTACAGTAGATTGTGGCCAATCTATAAGTGGAACCTATCGTCATGATATATGATTCCAATTCGGATAGCTGGTGATTCCATCGTGGGAAGATCTGGAATTAACCTTGATTCATTCGGATATCTCTCAGATAGCTGTTGTACAACTGCCTGGGTAATTGATGGGGTAAGCCCTATCATTCTTAGCTCTATAGATAGATGGAAATTTAGAGACTTTTACACTGCAACTGAAATCGTTAATCAGAAAATGATGAAATCAGATTGGTCAGATGTGCCAAAGCGGTTTAATGAAATTGCGACATTAATTTCATCGGAAGAGTCCCTAAAGAAAATATTCTCCGATAAGAGGCTATCTATGAGGCCTTTATTTTCCATTGCTTTTGTCAAGGTGCAAAAAATTAAAGGCTCGTATAGAGTTGATTACGAACTATACGGTGACTGCTTTATATCGATTTACCATAATGACGGGTTGAGTATTATTGAAAACAAAGAGATTGAAGACTTGAAAAAGAGGTTGGACAGACTGTTTGGTTCTATAGTATTCAACTTGTCTATTTCGTTAAATACATGTCTCAAGAAATTGACATTTATACTAATCAGATTTTTTCAAATTAGGTTTGGCATGCATCGAGTGTATTGCATAAGCAATCACAGACCCGCAGAAGTTCGAGGTGGTTTTGTGACAGCTGATTTACAACGGATTGTGATTGGTTCTGATGGATTATCTTGGTGCCTCAAGAACGAGAAGGTCAGAAAGAATTTCGAACAGTCGCTTAAAAATGATACCTGCACTCAAATATTGGAGACTGTCAGAGAACATGAATCTATGAATAGTGGTTTTGGTAATCATGATGATAGTACAATTGTTAAACTTGATTTTGTATGATACGTCTTTCAAAAGGGAGCATTGAATGCGGTGCGAATGTCAAAATTGCCCCTACCGTAATATTCCTTCGCGGTGATAACATGGGTGGTGAAGTGGCTAAAGTCCGAATTGGCAGTGGTTCAATAATCAGAGATGGAACTATTATATATGAAGGAGTTACATTGGGTCAGAATGTTATAATAGACCACAACTGTATTGTAAGAGAATTCTGTGTGATTGCAGACAACACAAGGCTGATGAATAACTCTGAACTTGGAAGAGAAATAAAGATTGGAGAAAACTCCAGAATATCTGGCTTCCTTGCGAATCGATCTCTTGTCGGTAACAACACAAGTATGTTTGGATCGCTCCTTCATACCAATAAGAAGCACGGAGGTGGATTAATTGAAACTTCACCAAGAATAGGTTCGAACGTCATGATCGGAAAACAATCATTAATAATTGGAGCAGTTGAGGTTAAAGATGGAATGAAGATCAGGGCTGGCTCCATAGTAACCGAGAAAACTATTGTCTTAGACCCCTATTTCTTGGAGAGATTTTTCAAAAGAGTTTAGGTCTATT
>JBBDIG010000044.1 GCA_040880525.1 Bacteroidia bacterium | reverse complement strand
ATCTTTCCATGTTTGGGTTTACGTTTAGTGTAAACCTATTTCAGGACAAGACAGGTATCCATGCTGGATGAGGCATGGACAGCCGCTACTGTGAAAGGTTGGATTATTACCGACAAGACCGAATGTGGCGTGTTTAATGACCCCGCTGGTGCGAGATTAGCGATTAGCGTAACTCGTACCTTTACGGGTATTATGCTGCTACTAAAATTAAAAGCCTGAATGAAGCTGTGATGCATTCCATTGATCTTGAATGTCAATGTGCAGTCATTTCTAATTGTAAAATTTAATTTTATAACAAATAATATTTTAAATCTTTAAATAAATTCCTGAATTTACGGAATAAAATCATTTAACAATTCCACCAAGAAAAAGCACTTGTGCGGTTATAAAATCACTGTTTTCAGAAATAAAGAAATCTGTGATGTTGGTAATATCCTCAATCCGGGCGTAGCGCTTTATGGCTTGCTGCTCCAGCAGGTCGTTCATTTTTTCTTCCGGTACTGATTTGATGAGATCGGTTTTGAATGGCGTGAAACCTACTGCATTTACGGTGATCCCGAACGGAGCAAATTCTTTGGCTGAAACCACGGTAAAATTTTCAATTGCGGCTTTGCTGGCTGCATAGGCCGCTTCACCGGGAAGGTACAGCGGACTTGCAACGGAAGTAAAATTAATGATGCGGCCGTTCTTGTTTTTCATCATCATTCTTGCCGCTTCGCGCGAAAATAGAAAGGTGCCGGTAAGATTGGTTTCTATGATTTTGCGAAATGTCTCCACGGGCGTGGTCGCAATATGGTTCATAGAAGCAATGCCTGCATTATTAATGAGCACATCCAATCGGGTGCCTTCGCGCTTTAAGCTGGCGAAAATATCTTTTACGTCTTTCTCCTGCGATACATCAGCCTGAAAATGCGAATATTCAGGATGTTCCAAAATAGTTTCGCTGCGGCTGCAACCAATGACACGCTGGCCCCGCGCCAGATAATATTCCGCCAGTTTATGGCCAATGCCTTTGCTGGTGCCGGTAATGAGGATGGTTTTAATGCGAGTCCGGGTTTTCATTCATTAGTGCAATCGTGTAGTCAGTAAGGGTGGCAACGGTACGAAAGGGTGAACGGTTCATGCTGAATGCGCGGTCATCGGCAATTGTAATATTGGCTCCGTTCTCATTCAAAATAAATTCCTCGAGTTCAACAATGAGCGAAACCAGTTCAAAGGAATTGATTCCACCTTCCCTGCCATACAGGGCTAATTCTTCCTGTAGATTTAATTCACCTTTTAACTGCCGTAAATATTCAATTATAAATTGTTTGATCTTTTCTTTCATGTTAAATAATTAATAAAAATGACCAGCCCGATAATTTTTAGAAAATATTCTAAAATGCCTGCCGGGGTACTGCGCGAGCGGGATTACCGATCAATGTGCATCTCTCGCTATAGTGGCCTTTCACCACTGCATTGGGGCCCACAACACAATAATCGCCCAGGGTGGTGCCGCCCAGAATTACTGCGCCTGCACCTACCAGGCAAGCTTTTCCCAGCTTTATCAACTCAAGCTGGAATTCAGGCGTGGGCGTTTCAGGATCCTGAGAAAGTACCTCGGCCTGCGACATGAGTTTGACGCCCGGACCAAAACGGCAATAATCATCAGCCTCAATGCCACCTGAACCATAAAATATACAATAGGGGCTTATCTCTACAAAATCGCCAAGATGAATGTGTCCTTTATAGTTGCACCATTCCATCCCTCCACAATGCAAGACCGTTCCGCGCTGGATGAGATTGTGCCGGCCCAGCCTCAGGCGTTCCCTGGATTTGATGATCACGCCCGGCTCTATGGACAGCGCCTCATATTGCCGCTTCAAATCCTCGTGAATTGTCCCATCACCGCTTGCCGGCCGTATCCGCTTCAGAGCCGACTGAATTGTTTTATAGATCCAATGATTTTCTGACATGTTGGTAGGTCTCAAGCCATTTAGGCGTGCGAATATAGAGGTTGGATGGTAAAATCCGGGGAGAAAACCCCCGTTTAAAATGGGCCACATTTTCCTTAAAACCTGAAGGGCCAAGGTCAAACCAGCAGTAACCTGACTCCCTGGATTTGTGAATGATGGCAGCATACAAACAGGCATTCGGCCGGAGATCGCGGAATTTATCGAAAGTGGCCTGGTGCCAGGCTTCCAAAGTATTATTATGATAAAAGCAAATGCAACCGGTCAGAATCCCGTGGTCAGCTTTCAAGAGCCACAGTTTAATATTTGGCGAATCTTGCTTATGAAGCAATTCGAAAAAACGCCAGTCATATTCACTTTCCGGCAATGTCCAGTGAACAAACGTTTCCTGGTATGCCTGAAAATAAAGTTTCCATTCTTCCTCCGTCCGGGCTTCATGCAGGACAGGATTGAGGCGCTGCACCTGGCGTAAATTCCGCTGATGGTTTCTTCTCCAGCCTTTTATAATATTTTCTACAGGTTCGTGTATCGGAATTAGATAGGTGAGTTCGGTTTTAATATCGGTGCGGTTCCGGGCAAATGGGCTGAGCGGAAATTCACGAATTCGCAGGTGATCGTATTTCCGCTCATAAGCCTGCCTGAGCGCTGTTATCTCAGCTTCAGAAAATTCATCGGCTGAAATAAGCCCTCCATAAGTACCTGCCGGTGTAAACCGAAATTTTGTTAACCCGCGAAGCTGATTACTAAAATGATAAGGGAAAATTGCCTTTCTACCATCGGGTAGTTCAAAAGCATCTGCGGCAAAGGGGGAACCTGAATATTCATTCCACAAGCGATACCACTCAGGAGTATGAAACCAGGTGGCCCAGGCACAACGGAAAGCAACATCCTGCCATTCATCAATAGAAGCCGGACGGGTGTGAATCTTCAACTTTAATAATTGCTCAGATGAATGCTGTAAAAAAACGGGAAATTCTTTAATCCCTGAAAAATAGTATTGACCAGGAAATAAAAATTTACGCAGCGACTCGAAGTTATTTCATGCCCGGAGTTTCATTGCTGTGCGGGTGCATAATGTTTCAGAGCTTTAGGCATATAGTCATTAAGATCCTTGATTCGTCTTTCATCGCCAGGATGCGTGCTGAGAAACTCAGGTGGAGAACCGCCTCCTGATTGCGCCTGCATCCGCTTCCAGAATGCCGGTGCCTCCCGAGGATCATATCCCGCTACGGCCATGAAAACAAGACCTAATTTATCGGCCTCAGATTCGTGCAACCGGGAATAAGGCAACAGCACAGCTACATTGGCACCTACCCCGTAGGCCGACAAAAATAACTGTCGGGTTTGTTCAGGTTTGTCACTCAGTGCAACATCCAGGGCCATACCACCCAACTGCGCAGCAAGTGCCTGGCTCATCCGCTCATTACCGTGGCGCGCTACGGCATGTGCTATTTCATGTCCCATCACCACGGCTATTCCGTTCTCGTCCTGGCATACCGGCAGAATGCCTGCGTAAAAAACAACCTTACCTCCAGGCATGGCCCAAGCGTTTACAGTGGGATCATCAATCAGATTAAATTCCCAGCTATAATTTTTTACGCGGTCGCCCATTTTATTCTCTGAAAGATATTTTTCTGCTCCACGGCTGATCTTCTCTCCCACTGACTTCAGTTCCCGCGAATTTTCGGTGTTGTTCACTACTTTGCTCTGCGACAGGAATGAGCGATATTCACTCACAGCCATGCTTCTTACCTCGCTTTCAGGAAGAAGATTCATCTGCTTGCGATTGGTAATGGGTACACTGGAGCATCCTGCCACCATTATGAACAGCGCAGCATAAGCGATCAGTTTGATTTTCATATCTGTAAATTATTGGATTTCGGCTGTCAGTTGTCGTTCGCAGAGCGCACGATGCATGGGTGAAAGCATTTCTTCATCCCCCGTTTTAACAATTGCCCGCCCTTTAAAATGGATTTGCAGGGTCAATTGTTCGGCCTGTTCGGGCGGGTGAGCACATACTTGTACCAGGCTTTCTATTACGAAATCAAAAGTGTGGAAATCGTCATTATATACCACCAGCTTCATTCCATCAGTAGTGCCGGTATCAACCTTTTTCTCCGTTAATGTTTCTGTATCGGAATTATAAATATGGAACGACATATTTCTCGTCAGTCTTTTTTACCGAAACTTAGCCTGTCTTCAGTTCCTTCAAACAATTTTCTGATGTTGCTGCGATGGGTATAAATTAAGGTCAGCGGAAACAAAACTGCTATAAGAATTGCAGGAATTTCTCCCCGGACATATATAAAAGCCATAAAAACCGGGAATGACATGGCTGCCACCATAGACGAGACTGAAACCAGCCGCGTAAGAACCAGCGTAATAACAAATACACCAAGCACCAGCAAGGCCGCAGGAATATGAATGGCGATGATCACTCCCATCAAAGTCGCGACACCCTTGCCCCCGCGAAAACCGGCAAATACAGGAAACAAATGACCAATGATGGCCATATATCCTAAAGCCAGTTTCAGGATCATAAATGCCTCCGGCTCCAGGACGGATGAGTTCAGAAAAAGATGAAGCTTTACGGCAGCAAATCCTTTGAGAATATCGAAGAAGAGTACCGGAAGTGCGGCTTTAGGACCAAGAACCCGCAAAGTATTGGTAGCACCTGCGTTACCGCTTCCATAATCCCGCACATCCCTTTTGTAGAAATAGCGGCTCACGATAACAGCCGTGGGAAGGGATCCCAACAAATAGGCGATTATGCCCATGAGAATCAGTTGAAGGATAAGATGCATTCAGATACTTTCTATTATAAATGTTTGCGAAGGTAAAAATGTTAAGGACAGCAAGGATGCAAGTGCAACCGGCTTTCAATCCCGAAACCTCCGCCATTTCTATTTTTTTCCAGAAAGGTGATTATTATTTTAATTAATCCGAAAGAGGAATGTTTGCCTGGAATCAAAACTTTGTACAGCCGGACGCTGAGCTCAGGGCTGGGAAAGGGTTTATCGCTTCACATTTCTTTCATAGAGGGCGATCCATTCTTCAGCGCTCATTTTTCCGGCAAGTTCCGCCACCAAACTGAAGGGTATCTGGTCCGGCTGCTTGAAGCGAATGCAGCTTTTTCCCATGTCCAGCCTAGTCTTGGAATGCTTTGGATATTCCTGCTGAAACCACTGGAGCAGCGCAGGTTGAGCGTATATTCCCATGTGATAAAGTGCCACAAAGTTTTTCTGAGAAGCAATGCTCATAAAAGGCAGCGGAAGGCTGGGATCACAATGATAGCCTGCCCGGTACATCGAATGTGGCACTACATATCCTAACATTCCGTAGCTCATTTCCTCTGTAAATCCTTCCGGCAAGTTTTCCAGGATCGCATTCCGGAGCCTCATTATCGGTCCTTTCCGGTCATCAGGCAATTCTTCAATATATTGTTTTGGTGAAATCGCTTTGGACTGCATTTTCAGGAATTTCTAATTTGAACACAAAGCTTCAAAATTTTATTTGAACCGGAAAAACCGCAGCATGAGATAATCACGTGCCTGACATCAGCGGTCTGAGGAAGAAGCCGCTCCAGTAACAGCCACATCAAGCTGATATGCAGAAACTCAATCTTATTGCTGCACCTTCAACTGCATCAGCGATGCAATATTTGCCGCCCTTTCCTTTGCAGCGTCAGCCCCGGGTCCGGTAAAGTGCTCATCCACCGAGGTATAAAACAATTTTAGCCACCTGGAAAAATGTTCAGGAAGCAACTTTACTTTTTTAGAGAGCCTGATATGCGGCTCCATTGCGTTGCCCTTGTAGGTATATTTATCCAGCAACACGCTTTCCCAGAAGCTGTACATTATGGGAAGATGATGGTCCCAGTCAACTTTGGCAATGTCATTAAAAATAAACCCAATACATTCATCTTGTCGCACTTTTTTATAGAAACTGTTGATCAACAGCTCAATGTCTTCCCGGGTCTCAATATTCTTTTTCATTATTTTTTTAATTAAGTACAAAATATTAAATAATGCTTTCGAGGAGATCTCCCACCCAATAAGCCAAAGCTGCAGCAGAAAAACCCAGGAAGAAGGTTTCCGCCATACCCCTGATAGCGCTGGTTTGCGTAACGTATGTTTTCAACCAGCCGATGAGCAAAAAAGTGAATCCCGTAAGCACAGCCGAAATAATGAAAAGATCGGAATTTACCGGCCTGATATAATCCAACAGGTAAATGAGCAGCGGAATGGCCCCAATTGCCATAAATGAAAAGAACGTAGTGAGGCCTTTTCTCAGCGGTGACAGAGGATCCGGGATCATTTCCAGTTCTTCCTTCATCATCATATTTACCCATACATCTTTGTCTGAAATTACTTTGGCCACGGCTTTTTCCAGCAAATCACCACTGAATCCTTTGTCGCGGAATATTTTCCTTACTTCCTCCTCTCCTTCCTGCGGGATATTCTCCACTTCCCAATATTCTGACTCCTTGTGCCGCTGGTAGTTCTGCAGTTTAGATTTTCCGGATAAATAGCTGCCTACGGACATGGAAAAGCCGTCAGCAATAAGATTTGCAAGACCGAGAATAATGACTACGCTGGAATGCAAACCGGCACCGGCTGCACCTGCAACAACTGCAAAGGTGGTAATACTGCCATCAATTCCTCCATACACAAATTCGCCTATGTACAACTGATATTTATGGGGCGTATAACGGCCAGGATTGCCAGTACTTTTAAAATGAGGCAAATTATTCAAAGTTGTTGTATTTGGATTCTGGGATCTTGTTCAAAGCATTTAATTGCAAAACTTTAAAACGCATATTGCTGTCAAAATTATTCATAAATATTCGATTGTATTCTGATGATGGAGGTTTCAAAGAAAGTTTCATAGTGTTTTATTTGAATTATTCATTAATACTTCCGTTATTTTAATATTAAATTTTTAAATAAATAACCCTTGTCTCTCCATCTGGAAATTCGATGATCCGTGTTCCGTCCAGATGATATATCAGCCTTCTGAAACTGGCGCTCCCTTATTTCGGACGATTTTCTCCATCCCTGAAATATCACTTAACTATTTCATAACATCGGGCTAATGTTAGCCTAATGCACTGTGCATTCCTTTGCACTGTAAATAAAAACAAAAAAATTTTACACTTCAAAAAAAATGACGATGAAACTAACGAAAAAGCTTTTAACATTTCTTGTAGTCCTCACAGCCGTTGCTGTTTACACTACTTCATGTAAGAAAGAAGAAGGATGTACAGACCAAAGTGCCGTGAACTATAATGAAGAAGCTGAAGATGACGATGGCTCCTGCATTTATGATTCCGGTTCCGACAATGTGATGGTAACCCAAAACATAACCGGAGAAGAAACCTGGACGAGCGACAATGTTTACCAGTTAGGTGGCCGTATCACGGTGGAAAGTGGCGCTACGCTGACGATAGAAGCAGGTACTATTATAAAAGGCGAGGCCGGAACGGGTTCCAATGCCACCGCTCTGCTTGTTGCCAGGGGCGCTACACTTATGGCCGAAGGAAGGGCTGATGCTCCGATTATCTTCACCTCAGTGGCAGATGAAATTATGCCCTCGGACATTGCTTCAGGCGACTTCCGCAGCCCGAACCTGGACCCGGACATTAACGGCTTATGGGGTGGCGTGATCATTTTGGGTAACGCCCGGATCTCAGCATCAAATTCCAGTGGCGATGTGAGTGAGGTGCAGATAGAAGGAATTCCCACTTCTGATCCTAATGGATTATATGGTGGCGCTGATGATGCTGATAACTCTGGCGTGATCAAATACATTTCTATTCGCCACGGAGGCGCTAACATCGGTGCCGGAAACGAAATCAACGGCCTGACGATGGGGGGTGTGGGCACTGGAACCGTAATAGAGCATATTGAAGTAGTTGCAAACCAGGACGATGGTTTTGAATGGTTTGGCGGATCAGTAGACGTTTCCAACATAGTAACATGGAATGCCGGTGATGATGGCCTGGACACGGATCAATCCTGGAGCGGAACCGTAGATAATTGGTTCGTGATCACAGCGGGCGATCATTGTATGGAACTGGACGGACCGGAAGGCACATACGAAGCTTCTCACACGATGCAGAACGGAACCATCATCGCTTCCAGTGGCAGCGCGGAATCAAATACGCTCATTAACATGGATGCCAATACTGGCGTAAACCTCACCAACATTGCGATTTTGAATGTAGTACCGGGCCAGATCATAAACCGAGTGGAATGTGATGGAATTCCAGGAGGATGTCCTTTCACCAATGTTCAGGTGCAGGTCCCATCAGGCAGCACACTCGAAGATATTCTGGATGGTGCAACTGCCCCTGCCGGAATCACCTCAGCAGCTTCGCCTACCACAGGTGCTGATAATAGCGCATTAGGCTGGACCTGGGCGGCCCAGGCAGGAGCTTTATAATTCAATTTCAACTTGTTCATTATCAGGAACAGGCTTACCAGCAATGATTTGATCATGGTAAGTCTGTTCTTTCTGTTAAAGCTTTCAACTTAAATGACCATGAAACTTTTACTGATTGTTCTTTTTACATTTTCCACAACCTTAATTTATGCCGAGGGCATCATCAGAGGAACCGTACATGAAGAGGGTACGGGCGAGCCTCTTATTGGTGCCACTATCGCAATTAAAGGCACAACATCGGGCACTATTACCGATCTTGAAGGTAAATTTTCAATTGAAACCAGTGCCGGTTTAAAAGATCTGCAGATTTCCTATATTTCTTTCCAGACATTAACAATTGAGGGTGTGGAAGTGAAGGATAATGAAGTTATCGTTTTGGATAATATCAGCCTGAAGTCCAGCTCTTACCAGTTGAAAGAAGCCGTTGTAACGGCAAGAGTTGTGAGAACCAGCGAGGCGGCTTTGATGACGGTAAAAAAGCAGTCACCCGTGATCCTTGATGGAATATCATCGGCAAAAATGCAACTGACCGGGGATGCCACGGCAGTGGAAGCAGCCAAGCGCGTGACGGGAGTTTCTATTGAAGATGGCAAATACGTTTACGTCAGAGGTCTGGGAGATCGCTATTCTAAAACAACATTGAATCATGTTGACATTCCGGGGTTGGATCCGGACATGAATACCATTCAGATGGATATTTTTCCGACCAATCTTATTGATAATATGATGGTAAGTAAAAATTTTACTGCCGATATGCCTGCGGATTTTACGGGGGGCATGATGAATATTGAAACAAAAGCATTTCCGGAAGAAAAATTTTTCACCATTTCATTAGGTACAGCATATAATCCGGATATGCATTTAAACTCTGATTATCTTGGCTATAAAGGTGGAAGCACTGATTTCCTGGGTTTTGATGACGGAACCCGTGCATTGCCTGAAATTGCTGATCAAAAAAATATTCCCACCCCCATCAGTGGCCATTCGAAAGATGAAGTAAATAATTTCGTCAAAAGCTTTAATCCCGAATTATCTGCTACGCCCCAAACCAGCTTAATGGACATTAGTGCAAGCATTTCATTTGGAAATCAAATCAGTTTAGGGAAGGATAAAGAAAACCGGAAAAGGGATTCAAAACTGGGTTATATTTTTTCATTATCCTATAACTCCGGTTACCAGTACTATGATGATGTAACGTATGGCGAATACCAACGCAATATTGATATCAACCAAACAGAACTGAGATATGCAACCTTACAAAATGGAACGCTTAGCGAGCGCAACATCTTAGCTGGAGCTTTAGGCGGACTGGCCTATAAAACGCAATATTCAAAATTCAGGCTCACCGCGATGCGGCTGCAAAACGGACAAAAGACAGCCGGTAAATTCAGAATAGATAATAATGGTGAGGCTGTAGGTCAGTCAGGATATTTTGCAGAATCGGATAACCTTGAGTATAATGAACGCTCCTTGACCAACCTTTTGCTGAACGGAACCCATGTGCTGAAAAAATCCGGCTGGGAAATAGACTGGCGGCTGTCTCCCACCTATTCTACCTCTGATGATCCGGATATTCGCAAAACTGCCTTCACCTTTTCTCCCAATGACACTTCCTTTAATGCCGGTGCCGGAGGAAATCCTGCCAGGATCTGGCGTTCATTAAACGAAGTAAATGCAACCGCAAAGGTTGATGTTATTAAAACCTATAAGTTTACGGGAAATGATGCTAAGCTTAAATTTGGTGCAAGCCATACCTATAAGCAAAGAGATTATGAAATTCTCTTTTTTGACATTCAATTCTTTGGGAGCCAGTCCTGGTCCAACCCCAACCCTTCCATCGTTTTGAACCCGGATAATCTTTATCCAAACCAGCCTAACAGCATTTATTATCAGTCAGGAAATAACAGCCCTAATCCGAATGCGTACGAATCCAATGTGCAGAATTCAGGATTGTATATTTCTAATGAATTTAACCTGCATCCAAAATTTAAGTCGATATTAGGCCTGAGGGCCGAAAACTTTGTGCAGCGCCATACCGGCAGAGATCAGGCTTTTGCAAGCGGAGACATGCAAAACGGGCGTAATCTGAATAATGACAAAGTGCTGGAATCAATGGATCTGTTTCCCTCTGCCAACTTTATTTATTCCCTCACCGAAAATCAAAATCTGCGGGCAACTTATTCACGGACTATTGCAAGGCCATCCTTTAAAGAATTGTCTTTCGCACAAATTCTGGATCCCATCACAAACCGGATATTCAATGGCAGCTTATTTACCTATGGCGATTGGGACGGGAACTTGGTGGAAACCCATATTGAGAACCTGGATTTACGCTGGGAATTATTCTTAAAGGGCGGACAAATATTTTCAATCAGCGCATTTGCCAAACAATTTGATAATCCTATAGAATTGGTCAGAATTCCGGAGCAACAAACCAGCACCGAATATCAGCCAAGAAATGTGGGAGATGGCCTCCTGTATGGCATAGAGCTCGAAATCAGAAAAAAGCTCGACTTCATTGCACAATCCCTGAGCAATTTCAGAATTGACGGAAATGTAACTTTTGTGAAGTCTCAAATCGAGATGTCAGCTACTGAATTTAACTCACGTAAAACCTATCTGAAGACAGGAGAAGAGATTGAGGAAACCCGTCAGATGGCAGGTCAGTCTCCGTATGTGGTAAATGCCGGTTTCGGCTACAGCCACTCCGAACTGGGATTGGATGCCGGACTTTTCTACAATGCAAAAGGCTCTACATTATATATAGTAGGAGCCGGCCTTTTCCCTGATATTTACCTGGAACCATTCCACGGCCTGGACTTCAGCATTAATAAGAAATTAGGCGAAGAGAAAAATACCGTGGTTGATTTTAAAGTTTCCAATATATTGAATGACAGAAGAGAAACCGTATATCGCTCCTTCGAAGCATCAGACCAGATCTTCAGCAGTTTGAATCCCGGCAGAACATTCAGCATTGGCATCAGCCATAAGTTTTAAGATTTTCGATATTTCCCTTCAAAGAACTGAATGTGGTCATTCGGGGAGCGGCCTTTTCACCGCCCCGCCCGGAATCAGCCTGAAAGTGTTGAGCATTACAGATGGCCGTTCAGGATACATACCGGGATTATCAAAGCGCTTATGAATGGCAATTTTCCGTGGCCAGGTGTAGAGAAATATGTAAGGCTGCTCCTGATATACAATCGCCTGAAGCTGCTTAATATACTTCGCACGCTTCTCCGGGTCCAGCGTTCGGTTGCTCAGCGCTATCAGCGAATCGGTTGTGGAATTTCCGAATCCGCTGAAATTTAGTCCGTTATTTCGCCATGCTTCCGTGCTCCATACCTGGCCGGGATCTGTGGGGCCAGCGCTGGTATTCCATGCTCCATAATGTGCATCGAACTGGTGAGACATCACTTTTTCATAAAGCAGGTTAAAGTCCATCGGGTTGGGTTCCACCACAATTCCTGCCTGGTACATTATATCCTTTAATATAAGGATGGCATTGCGCGTTGCCGGTAAGTTGCTGTAGTTTAGCTTAAACACGAAGCTTATTTTTTCACCATTAATGGTTTTATCCCTGATGTTATCGCCATCCGTATCCTTCCAGCCGGCAGCTTCCAGCAATCTTCTGGCTTTTTCAATATCCGGATTCAGCAACGCCAGGGTATCATTGTAATCCATCTTGTTTAAAGGCGATTCAAAGCTCACCTGGCGGCCACCTTTTCCGTGCAATATCGTTTCAATCAGTTCATCATACGGAACCAGGAGCGCCATTGCCCTGCGCACTCTTTTATCTGAGAAAAATGGTTTTTGCGATGTTCCGTCAGGCCGCATGTTCAGTGCTATATATGTATAAGAATATTGATCAACATATCCGGAATAGTATGTCTCGTTGAACTGTTCCTTTTCCTGCAGCTCCATCAAAGTGGAAGTATGAAGATATGTGCTCACGTCCAGCTCCTCCTTCTGCAGGGCCAGCGAAACGGCTGCTTCATCCCTGATGATCCTGAAAATAATTTTTTCGGGTATGGCCTGCAATGAACTCAGCGTATCATCCTCTCCCCACCAGTCATTTTTCTTTTCCAGCGTAACGGAATTGCCAGTGTTCCATTCGGTAACCTGGTAAGGCCCAAGCCCATAGAGCTTGGCAGGTTCATGTCCCATCGTACCACTGTTGAAGCTTTCCATCCATTTCTTCAGCCTTTCAGCCTTTTCATTCACAGCGCTGTCAGGATCCATTCGGCTAATCTCGTGCAGCGAAAAGGCACTCAGCACATCCTCAGGATCATAGTGGCGCTTATGCAAGAGAAAAAGCGTAGTAAGGCTGGCGAGATTTCCTACGTACTTCTCGCGCATTTTTAATTTGAACGAATAAGCACTTGTCTGCTCAAAATCCTCAATATTCTCAAAGAGCGATTTTGTAGTGGCGTTTTCTGTGAGCGGACACAAAACTACTTTCAGTGTGAATAGAACATCATCGGGTGTCAGAGTTTCACCATCATCCCATTGCACATCCTCGCGCAAAGTAAAAGTATAGGTCAGGCCGTCAGGAGAGACATGTGGAAGAGATGAAGTGAGCATGGGGACCATTTGCTCAGTGGCTATGTCCAGGTCAAGCAATGTAGCCTGCGAATATCTGAATATAAAACTACGCTGCTCGCTCACTCCGTTGGTTGGATGAAGGTTGTCCGGTTCAGAAAGCAGATGGGCCACCACTACATTCTGATCACTAGTGTTTTCGCTGCACCCGCTAATAATGAACGATATAATAAGAAGAAACGGGGAAAATGTCATTAAATGTAAATAAGGAACCGTCATGTCTGTCCAGGAATTTGAATCGCCAAAAGTAAAGGCAAACCTATAAAGGAGATCTTAATTTCAAGGGTTGCTGTCCTAAAAAGACGAAAAGAATGATAAAGAGGATGCGCAGATAAAAACAAAAAAAATAATTTTCACAAAAACTTCATTTACAAACACATGCATTTTATAAAAAGAAAGTGTATAACGGCTGTTATTCTAAGGATTTCTATCCATCGAACTTTATACCTTTGCCGCTTTATATTAATAATAAAAGCCGATTTATGGGATACCTGGAGCCTGCACCTATTAGAGATCAACACGATCCGTTTGAATCCATGATGCACCGTTTTGACGAAGCGGCAAAAATTCTTGGATTGGATGAGGCCACTTACAATTTGTTGAAATCTCCTGCCAAGGAGTTGAAAGTGAATCTTGCTGTTACGATGGATGACGGCCGCATCCGCATTTTTGAGGGTTATCGGGTAATCCATTCTGTATATCTAGGTCCCAGCAAAGGCGGTATCCGGTACGCTCCCACGGTAACTCTTGAAGAGGTGAAAGCCCTTGCTGCCTGGATGAGCCTTAAATGTGCCGTGGTGGGAATTCCGTTTGGAGGAGCAAAGGGAGGAATAAACTGTGATCCACGTAAAATGTCAAAAGGTGAGTTGGAGCGAATGACCCGTGCTTACACCATAGCACTCGGAGATATTATCGGACCGGAAAAAGATATTCCAGCCCCTGATATGGGTACAGATCCGCAGGTAATGGCTTGGTTGATGGATTCCTATTCGAGGCGTGTGGGTTATTCAGTTCCGGCAATTGTTACAGGAAAACCGCAGGTTCTTGGTGGTTCTTTAGGCCGTGTGGAAGCCACCGGACGGGGAGTCATGGTGACGGCACGGTCGGCAATGGCGAAGCTCGGTATCCGGGCCAATGAGGCAACCGCTGCTGTTCAGGGCTTTGGCAATGTAGGTTCTATTTCAGCGCGGCTGTTGTCGCAGCTAGGCGTAAAAATATTGGCCATCAGCGATTTGAGTGGCGGATATTATAACGCTGCTGGTATTGACATTGAGAAGGCCATAGAATATTCACGCAATAACAGTAATTCTCTTCAGGGTCTCGAAGGAGCTGAGCCATTGAGCAACGAGGAACTGCTCCTGCTGGAAGTGGATGTATTGGTACCAGCGGCCCTGGAAGATCAGATTACCCGGCATAATGCAAATAATATAAAAGCGAAACTTATCGTAGAAGGCGCTAATGGCCCTACATCAGCAAATGCGGATAAAATTCTGAATGAAAAAGGTATTTGGGTGGTTCCCGATATTTTGGCAAATGCCGGAGGAGTTACGGTCTCGTATTTTGAATGGGTACAAAATCGCCTCGGTTACTTCTGGACTGCCGAACGTGTAAACCGCAGGGCAGACCGTGTGATGAAGCAAGCTTTTGAGGTAGTATATGAAACCTCCGTAAAATATGACGTGAGCCTGCGCATAGCAGCATATATTGTTGGAATTAATAAAATTTCACAAACGATGAGCTACAGGGGCGTCTTTTAGCCTGGCTTCCGGAAAAATAATTTGCCTTAAGCTATTGCTCTTTGATCTGAATACCTGACTCATGAGAATCCATAAAGAAGGCCATCGCTTTCTCTTCTTTGTTGTCCTTTTTTTTATCGTGCTTGATCTGGTCGTTTATCAGTTCCTGCCTCAAACGGTCTTTCTCTTATGCCTGGTTCTGTCAGTCATTCTGGTGGTGTTTCTGTTTAGCTTTTTCAGAGATCCTGCCCGAACCGTACCCCTTAATGAGAATCACGTCATTGCCCCTGCCGATGGAAAAGTTGTGGTGATTGAGAAAGTTCATGAGAAGAAATATTTTAATGAAGAAAGAATTCAGGTTTCGATTTTCATGTCTCCTCTAAATGTACATATCAACCGGGTTCCGATAAGCGGAAAGGTGGTGTTTGACAGCTATGATGCAGGAAAATATCTTGTAGCATGGCATCCGAAATCTTCAGAACTGAATGAGCGCACCACAGTGGTTATTGAGAATTCAAACAACCAGCAAATTCTGCTTCGTCAAATAGCCGGTGCTCTGGCCAAGCGAATTGTTCTTTATCTGAAAAAGGGAATGCATGTAGAACAAGGCCAGGAAATGGGTTTCATCAAATTTGGATCACGGGTGGATATTTTTCTTCCTTTAGATGCGAACGTTCGTGTAGCGCTGAATGAAAAGGTGACCGGTGGTGAAACCGTTCTCGCTGAAATTTAGGACATTGGACATACCGTTTTATTGATTGAATTATAAAATCCTGATCCGGCCAATAATAATAATTCCAAGCCCTTGAGAATATCAATGAATTTGTACTTTTGCACCCGCTCTCCGGTGAGGTGGGTGAGTGGCTTAAACCAGTAGTTTGCTAAACTGCCGTACTCGTAAGGGTACCGCGGGTTCGAATCCCGCCCTCACCGCAAATAGTTAATTTCCTTTACAGATATTAAGATTGGCACTTTGATAAAACATGATCTTTGGTATTCTGTAAATACAAAAAACGGGGTGTAGCGCAGTCCGGTAGCGTACCTGGTTTGGGACCAGGTGGTCGCAGGTTCGAATCCTGCCACCCCGACTTTAGAAAGCCACTCAAACCCTGGGTGGCTTTCTTGCTTTTAAAAGTTATGACAGCAGAACCCACCATATTTGTCCTGGACAATGGAATCCGGGTGGTACATAAGCAGATAAAGCATTCCCGCATCGTCCATACCGGCCTTATGATCAATGCAGGATCCAGAGACGAGAATGCCAGAAACAACGGGATAGCCCACTTCATTGAGCACTCTGTTTTCAAAGGGACAGAAAAACGAAAAGCTTATCATATTCTCAATCGCCTCGAATCAGTAGGTGGAGAATTGAATGCGTATACCACGCGGGAAAAAACTTGCTTCTATGCCTCCAGTCTCAGGCGCTATACCCGTCGCACATTTGAACTTCTGTTTGATATTATCTTTCAATCTATATTTTCTGAGAAAGATATTGAGAAGGAGAAAAATGTAATATTGGAGGAAATAGAAATGTACGAAGATATTCCGGAGGACAGCATCTATGATCAGTTTTTCGAGATGCTGTTTCCTGATCAACCGCTGGGTTACAACATCCTGGGGACAAGAGAAACTGTCAGTAATCTGAACCGAGACGACATTCATTCATTCATGCACCGGTACTATAACAATAATGAAATCCTCATTTCGGTGGTGGGGAACATTACTGCCAGCCGTATTGAAACGATGGCTTCAAAATACTTCGGGCATCTGCCTAAGAAAGAACAAAGGAATGAACGCACGCAGGCCGTACCGACTACACCATTCAGAAAGGAACTTGATAAAGAATTTACGCAGGCCCATTGCATTATAGGAAAACCCGTTATCGGAAAAATGGACCCGGATCGCTATGCTCTGGTACTAATTAATAATGTTTTGGGTGGAGCGGGCATGAGTTCACGACTGAACATGTCCATCAGAGAAAAATATGGCTACACCTATAATATCAGTACTGGCTATGCTGGTTTCA
Organism: Bacteroidia bacterium; assembly: GCA_040880525.1. Taxonomy (NCBI): domain Bacteria; kingdom Pseudomonadati; phylum Bacteroidota; class Bacteroidia; species Bacteroidia bacterium. The sequence continues at coordinate 1,535 of JBBDIG010000044.1, read as the reverse complement.
TGGACATAGGGGTTTTTCATGTTCAGTTTGGCACGGATGAAAAATACCTCAATCATTGTCAGGAACTGGTACTCAAAGAATTTAAAAGATTACAGGAAGAAAAACTCGGTACGCGACAATTGCAAAAAGCAAAGAATCAACTTTTAGGACATGTTGCCATGATGGAAGAAAATCATGCGATCATGATGCAATCTCAGGCCAAAAGTTTACTAGACTATGGAAGAGTACTTACACTTGACGAATTCTTCCGGAAAATTGATGCGATAAGCGCAGAAGAGGTTTTAAGAGTTGCCAATGAATCACTCCCTGAAGACAAGATGAGCATGCTGGTTTACAAAAATGATGAAACGGTTTGAACTGTAGAATACTATTGACCCCTCCCTCTTTTGTTGCAGCTATTTTTAAAATATTTATGGCAATTGACAACCAATCGTTGGATTCTTGCACCTAATGCAGTAGAATGGCCAGATGTATTTATGCACTTTCGTCATCAAAAGTTGGTTTTTGGTAAAAAAAAATTCTTAACAATGGAATCATTATCAGACCCGCATGTGTTAACAAGTATAATCAACAGAAACCAGTAATCATAAATGGTGTTACCTCTAATATTAGAAATAGCGCTATATTTGAGAATTGTTACTGTCCAAACAAAAAGAAATATGAAAAAACTGCTACAAACTTTACTTTCCGCCACGTTTTTCTTTTTAATTCTTTTAATCCCCAACACCTCCGAGGCCTCCCACATGATGGGGTCCGACATGACGTGGCGATGTATAGGTGGGGATAGTTTCCAGGTAACGATTACAATTTACAGGGACTGTAATGGATGTACTATTTCAGAAGCAGGTGGGGCATGTTCCACTGTGCCTTTAACGCTTAAGCCCTCCTGTGGTAACGCTCGGACTTATAACATGACCCTGGCTAGTCAAGAGGATATTACTCCGGTATGTAAAAGCAGTTGTACGAAATGCGAAAGCGGAGGATGTTCTTTCCCTTATGGTATTGAGAAGCTCGTGCTTACAACAATTGTGGACTTAAGCAATGATAACTGCTGTGATTTCACCCTTTCAATATTGGTATCTGCCCGAAATTCCAATATTGGAACAGGAGCCTCAAATCAGAACTTTTATATAGACGGGGAACTGAACAAATGCGATACTCCATGCAACAGTTCTCCTACGTTTTCAAATCCACCTATTGCGATACTTTGTGCAGGACAATGTTTCATTTATAATCAGGGAGTTACGGATGTTGATGGAGATTCTCTCGTATATTCTCTCACTCCTCCTTTGCAAAGCAGCGGGAATCCAACTACCTGGCTTTCCCCATATACCTATGATAAGCCATTATATTTTAATGGTTTTCCCAATAAAAATCTTCCATTCAACCCTCCACTTTGCCGGGGCTTCCATTTGGATAGCTTCAATGGAGACCTGATGTTCCGGCCAATGCAGGCTCAAATTACCGTTCTTTCCATTAAGGTAGATGAATATCGGAATGGACAGAAGATCGGGACGATTCGAAGGGACTTGCAG
>JBBDIG010000043.1 GCA_040880525.1 Bacteroidia bacterium | reverse complement strand
GAATTATAAAATCAAGCCTCATATTGTATAGATTATTTCGTTACCAGTCCTTAGTAAAGGCCAGTATTCCCATCTCTTTGAGTTTATTGAACCCAATATAATGCGGTTGAAAAATCTTTAATTTACCTAGCCGCTCCGTAGCGATGGTGTTTCAACCCCTCGCGGTCCATGGTTCACCTGGCATTTACCTGAAGCGGAACATCCACAAGGCGGATGAATAAGGTAAAAGAAGGTATGGCTATAGTTACTAAGGTTTCTGTTGTAAAAATAAGGTTTCAGGTGGGACAAGTAAACTGAGACAATCCAGTGCTACATTCTTGTGCTGTGATATCGGGAAGCTTAAACGAAACATTAGGGTAGGAAATAGAATTGTTGCAACGCACCTTTGAATGTTTCGACAATGTTACAACATTTGGTGCCCTTCAATTCATCAGGTTTCGAGACGGTATACAAATAAAAACCCGCCAAATACTGAATTTTGGCGGGTTTTGTTGTTGCGTGTTGCTAAGTGTTGCAATATTAGTGACCCCGGAGGGACTCGAACCCTCGACCCACTGATTAAGAGTCAGTTGCTCTGCCAACTGAGCTACGGAGCCGCGGCAAATTTAGTCATTTCCCGGTTTGGCTCAAGGCCAGCGCGGAATGTTCTCCGGAATAATTACTGAGAAACCCAGATTGCAAACACCCCATTATCTTTGCTCACGAAATAATTCATCCCGATGAACAAACTGCTTTTTCTTCCGGTAATTTTCTTCCTGTTCGGAGTATCAGGATGCTCCACCAACGAATCGTCTCATGAAGCTGATGCAGCTTCTGCTGATTCTCTTCGAAGCGATGTAGATGATTTCCTCAGCGAGTACAACCGGCAGTATCAGGATCTTTACTACCAGGCGGCTCAGGCAGAATGGAGGCTTAATACTTATATAAAAGAAGGAGATTCTACAGCCAACGAGGCGGCTACCCGTGCTAATGAATCACTGGCCGCTTTTACGGGCAGCAATGAAAACATCAATAAAGTGCGCGGCTTCCTGGAAAAAGAAGATATGCTGCACGAACTGCAAGTGAAGCAATTGGAGAAGATCCTCTATTTTGCCGGCAACAATCCTGAACCTATGGAAGAAATTGTGAAGAAAAAGATAGCGGCCGAAACGGCACAGACCGAAAAGCTCTTTGGTTTTCAATTTTTCTTCCAGGGCAAAGAAGTAAGTACCAATTATCTGGATTCCGTCCTGGATGCATCTGAGAATATGGATCACCGGCTGGAAGCCTGGATCAGCAGCAAAGAGGTGGGCAAGCCCTTAAAAGGCGGACTCGAAAATCTGCAGCACCTGCGAAACGAAACGGTACGTGCCCTGGGCTACCAGGATTATTTCTCATATCAGGTTTCAGATTACGGAATGACGACAGAGGAGATGCTTGAACTGAATCGGAAATTTGTGCGGGAGTTGTGGCCGCTATACCGGGAGTTGCACACCTATGCCCGGTATGAGTTGGCAAATCAGTATGGTGAAGAAGTACCGGAAATGCTGCCGGCACAATGGCTGCCGAATCGTTGGAGCCAGGACTGGTCATCAATGATAGAAGTGGAAGGCTACAACCTTGACAGCGTGCTGGCCACCAAAAGCGCTGATTGGATCATTAAAAAGGGTGAGCAGTTTTATGTAAGCATGGGATTTCCAAAACTGCCGGAAAGCTTCTTCGAGAAAAGCAGTTTATATCCTTTGCCCCCGGATGCCGGTTACAAAAAAAACAACCACGCTTCAGCCTGGCACCTGGATCTGGACAAGGATGTTCGCAGCCTGATGAGCGTAATTCCTAATGCGAGTTGGTTTGAAACGGTGAATCATGAGTTGGGACATATCTATTATTATATGACCTATACGAACAAGGATGTACCCCTTGTGCTGAGAGAAGGAGCCAATCGGGCCTTTCATGAGGCTATCGGCACCCAGATAGGGATGGCGGCAATGATGCGATCATTTCTGGAAGAGCAGAATCTGCTATCGCCTTCCGGGACCGGAAATGAGGAAAGACAGAAGGAGCAGGAAATGCAAACGTTGTTGAAGCAGGCAATGAACTATGTGGTATTCATTCCGTGGAGTGCGGGGGTAATGACGGAATTTGAATATGATCTTTATGCCAATGAATTACCTGTTGACCAGTTCAACCAGCGGTGGTGGGAACTGAAGGAGAAATATCAGGGCATAACCACTCCCCTGCCACGGGGGGAGGAATATTGTGATGCCTGCTCCAAAACGCACATTAATAATGATGCTGCACAGTATTATGATTATGCGATCAGTTCTATCCTGCTGTTTCAGTTGCACGACCATATTTCCGGAAATATTTTGAGCGATGATCCGCGCAATGCCAACTATTTCGGTAATCTGGAGACAGGCGAGTTTCTCAAAGACCTGATGTATCCCGGTGCCAGTGCCGATTGGAGAACGTTGTTGAAAGACGCGACAGGCGAGGACCTGAGTGCCCGCGCCATGCTAAGTTATTTTGATCCTCTTCTGGCTTATCTGAAAGAAAAGAATAATGGCAGAACCTACACATTACCAGAGACGATTTAATTACACCTCTAATTAAAATTTAAATTCAATTAAGGTTAAATAACGTTGTTTTGATGTTTTTCAGGATCAAATGCGGCAACAGGAAATACCGGAAATCCGGAAGCAGAAAGCTATAGCGGCCACATTGATCCAACTTTCTGCATGTCAACCCCTCCTGTTATACCTGTCTTTTCAATTGATAAGATTTACTTTTGCGCCACGGGTGAGGCCGGTGAACAGAATTCAGAATCTGCGGTTTTAACCCATCATTTTCTTAATCCCCAAAATACACTTTAAGATTTATGGCTGATGTGATCAGGATGCCCAAGATGAGTGACACCATGGAAGAAGGTGTGATCGTAGAATGGCATAAAAAAGTGGGAGATGACGTAAAAGAAGGTGATATACTGGCCGATGTGGATACTGACAAAGCCACGATGGAGCTGGAAAGCTATTATGAAGGCACATTGCTTCATATTGGTAAAAAGGAAGGCGATTCAGTTCCTGTAGACGCAGTGATAGCCATTGTTGGGAAAAAAGGTGAAGACGTTGACGCAATTTTAGCTAAAGAGAAAACTACAGAAGCGGCAACAGAAAGTCCGGCACCAAAAGAGAAACAACAGGAATCAGCCGCTCCTGAGGCAACAAAAGAAAAGACTAAGGATTCTGATGAGCCAAAGCCGGAGAAAGAGAAAGGTGAATCCGAAGAAACAACATCCGGGGAAAAGCGGATAAAAGCCTCACCGCTTGCCAGAAGCATGGCGCAGGAAAAAGGCATTGATCTTACCGGAATTGACGGAAGTGGCGACAACGGCCGCATCGTGAAACGGGATATTGAAGGATATAAAGCAGCGGCTGTGGCCAAATCTGCTGAAGGGGATTACGAAGACGTGAAGGTTTCGCAGATGCGGAAAACCATCGCCCGCAGACTTTCAGAAAGCAAATTTACCGCTCCTCATTTTTACCTTACCGTTGCCATAAATATGGACCGCGCCATTGTAGCGCGAAAACAAATTAATGATCTGGCAGATACCAAAGTCTCTTTCAATGACATCATTATAAAAGCCGCTGCAATTGCATTAAAAAAACATCCTGAAGTAAATGCATCATGGCTGGGCGGGCACATTCGCATTAACAATTTTGTGAATATTGGCGTAGCCGTTGCGTTGGATGAGGGGCTTGTTGTCCCTGTCGTCCGGGATGCAGATAAAAAAGGCATCTCTGCCATCTCAAATGAGGTGGAAGATTTAGCGGGCAAGGCACGCGAGCGTAAGCTTCAGGCAGAGGATTATGAAGGAAATACTTTTACCATTTCCAATCTTGGAATGTTTGGTATAGATGAATTTACAGCCATTATTAATTCCCCGGAATCATGTATCCTGGCTGTAGGCGCCATTACAGAAAGTGCCATAGTAAAAGACGGAGAATTGGGCATAGCCAATATTATGAAAGTTACCATGAGTTGTGACCATCGTGTGGTGGATGGTGCAATGGGTGCGAGGTTTTTGCAGACGTTCAGGCAATTATTAGAAGAGCCGCTTCGGCTGTTAGCCTAAAGAGTTTTATTTAATTTGAATAATAATCCACCAAAAAACCTATTTTCGCAACGCAATTCGTTCCCTGTTCCGGGGAAAATTCAAGGTTGCAATCCATTTTTACACTCCCTTTTTAACTCTGTGCCTCCACCCAAAGAGGTAACACTTTTCAATCAAATTTTTTAAGGCGAAAAATTTCGCAAGTAAATCAAATTATTACAGTCATTTATGTACGACATATTGGAACTCAACTCTATGCTTCTCCGTGATATTCACGAGATCGCTAAACAAATTAACATTCCCAACTTCCGCAAAATGAAAAAGCAGGAGCTGGTATATGAAATCCTTGACAGACAGGCAGTACTGCCTTCGCATAAATTAGAAGAATTGCAAAAAGACAGAGTGAAACCCTCAGGTGCTCCGGGCGAAACGGATGAAGATTCGGGAGAAGGGAAAGGCAGAGGAGAGCAAGAGAGCAAAACGAAACAAGAGCCGGCAGGTAAGGAAGATTCAAAATCCAAAGAACAACGAGGACGGGAATCTCAGCCCGCTCAGGAAAAAAAGAGCCAGGATCAGCCAAGAGGCCGCAACCGGGATGATGTGCGCAGCCGTGATCGTAATCGTCCCCATCCCGGCAAGCCGGGAGAAGACCGGGGCAGTGACAGCAAGGATCGCGAACCGAGAAGCAACGATCCCCGAAACCGTCCGGAAACACGGCAACGCCCACAGCAGCAGGAAAGAGCTAAGGAACCAGCTCCGGCCAAGAGCGAAAACCAGCCACAGCAAGCCCGAAAGGAAGATCAACGAGGCAATGTAAACAGAAGAGATGATAATCGCCCACAGGATGACAGGCGTCAGAGGGATGACAACCGGCAGAGGGATGATAATCGACAGAGAGACGAGAACCGGCAGAGAGATGACAACCGTCAAAGAGACGACAGAGGGCAGAGAGACGATAACCGTCAGCGGGATGATAACCGTCAAAGAGACGAGAACCGCCAACAGCAGGACACTGACCCGAACAAGGGAAGACCTTTCCAAAAACCTAAAAAGGATTTTTTCGATTTTGATGGCGTAGTCCACAGTGAAGGTGTGCTGGAAACCATTCAGGATGGTTACGGATTTTTGCGTTCCAGCGACTATAATTACATGCCCTCTCCGGATGATATTTATGTCAGCCCAAGCCAGATCAAACTATTTGGCCTGAAGACAGGAGACACCGTTAAGGGCTCTATTCGTCCGCCCAAAGAAGGAGAGAAGTATTTCGCGCTGATCAAAATTGACAGCATAAATGGACGCGATCCTGCAGAAGTGCGTGACCGTGTTTCCTTTGAGCACCTCACTCCTCTCTTCCCTAACCAGAAGTTTAACCTTAGCGGAAGTGCATCCAATGCCTCCACCCGCATAATTGATCTGTTTTGCCCGATTGGTAAAGGCCAGCGCGGATTGATCGTTGCGCAGCCGAAGACCGGGAAAACCGTATTGCTTCAGGAAGTAGCCAACGCAATTGCCGCCAATCACCCTGAAGTTTACATGATCATTTTATTGATTGATGAAAGGCCGGAAGAAGTAACTGACATGGCGCGCAATGTTAACGCTGAAGTGCTGTCTTCCACCTTTGACGAACCAGCCGAAAAGCACGTGAAAATTGCCGGCCTTGTGCAGGAAAAAGCAAAAAGGCTGGTTGAGTGCGGCCATGATGTAGTTATTCTGCTTGATAGCATTACCCGCCTGGCCAGGGCTTACAATACAACTTCTCCGGCTTCAGGAAAGATCCTTTCCGGAGGTGTGGATTCCAATGCGCTGCAAAAGCCGAAACGGTTCTTTGGTGCTGCACGGAATGTAGAAAATGGCGGATCGCTCACCATAATTGCTACGGCTCTTATTGAAACAGGTTCTAAAATGGATGAGGTAATTTTCGAGGAATTCAAAGGAACAGGCAATATGGAATTGCAATTAGATCGTAAGCTGAGTAATAAGCGAATCTATCCGGCCATTGATGTTCCTGCTTCTTCGACAAGGCGTGAGGAATTGCTCGTGGACAGGGCGATGCTCCAGCGCATCTGGATTCTGCGGAAACACCTCAGCGACATGAACTCTGAAGAAGCCATAAATCTGCTGAAAGACCGCATGAAAAATACCCGGAATAATGAGGAATTCCTGATCTCCATGAACGGATAAAAGTTGGGAAACCGAACCTGAAGTTTTTCAATGTCTTCAGTGTCCACCACCGTATTCCCCGGAATATACTTTGGTTGCGGGGCCGGTTAACCAAATATCGTGGTAGCCATCCTTTCCTTTTGTGAAATTTACTTTAAGCTCACCGCCTTTTGTCAGCACACGTATCTCTTCTTTTGAAGATGCTTGTACCCGGTCATGTAAAGCTGCGATGGCTGCAGCCACCACTCCCGTCCCGCAGCTAAAAGTCTCATCTTCCACACCGCGCTCATACGTCCGCACCCGGATCTCATTTGTTCCGGTCTGCTGTACGAAATTCACGTTGGTGCCTTCTTCCCTGAAGCGGCTTGAAAACCGAATTTGCCGGCCTTCCTGCACCACGTCTATGCTGTCCGGACTTTCCTGCAACATTTTGACATAATGAGGAGAACCTGTATTAAGAAAATAATCGGGATTACAGGCTTCGATCTTTTTTACGTCATTCATTTGCAACCTCACCAGCCCATTCTCTATAATGGCGCTGTGGATGCCATCTGAAGCCTCGAAGGTGAGCATCCGCTGTTCCACCATTCCAGTTTCTTTTGCAAAAGCTACAGCACAGCGGCTGCCGTTGCCACACAACGACCCCTCATTTCCATCCGCATTGAAATAGATCATTCTAAAACCTGATGTGGTGCTATTCTGCAACAGGATCAGGCCATCCGCTCCTATTCCAAACCTTCGGGTACACATTTCCCGGATCAGTTCCATTCCTGCCGGAAAAAGCTGTTCCCGATCATCTATAAGGATGAAATCGTTTCCTGTGCCGTGATATTTATTAAATGAAATCATTCTTCGTTTTGGAAACGTGGTCTGGCCTCCAGTTTATTAAATGATGAACTTTCTTTGAGCATATATATGACGCTATCTGTTTCCATAAACAACAAACCATTGCGGTATAAGAAACGCTTATCCGCAAGGCCGGATATGCCATAAAGCTGGAGGTAGGCATCCTGCAACCTGTATCCGCGATAATTGACCGGAGATTGCCAGAGTTCCACATGCATTTCGCCTGCGGGCTTTAAGGCAGAAGCTTCCTCCCCGGATGTTACAGAACCCGCAGACAACGCACTATCAGGACTTTCAGGGGGTGCTGCCACAAAAACATTTACCAGCGTATCCATGATCTTGAAATCCACTTTGATGGAATCCCCGGTAAAACTGTGGGAGGCTTCATTGCTCCATCCTGACTTTACATTTAAATTTTCCAATTCCTTTACGGGGGTGGTATTTGTCTCAGGCTCATCATCCACCGCATCATTGTGTTCCTCTCCCGAAGGCGGAATATCATCCCTGCGATTCAATTCATCCGAAGTATCCGGAATCGCAGCAGGGGGAGCTTCCTGTTGCGGATGAAGTTCATATATCTGCCCATCCTGTTCTTCCTTCTGCTCAATATTTTTAAGCCATAAAACCAACAACCCCATAAGAATAATAATTACGGCAGAAATACGTGTCCATGATCTGCCCCACACATTGCCCATTAGTTTTGAGGTGGCATTTTCATACAAATACCGCTTTAACTGCTGCCTGCGGTAATATCGAATTGTTTCATTTAAGAGTCGCTCGAACTCCACCTCTTTTTTCAACTCCGGATCCAGTGAAATGCGAACCTCAAAATCCCGCAGTTCGTCTCCTCCCATCCGGTTCATCAGGTAGCGATCTATTTTTAACAGAAGTTCTTTGCTAATGGCAGCCATTTGACTACGATATTCAGATTAGGTTCCTTAGAGATATATTGCGTTTCACAGTCTGAGCAAGTTTTCGCTTGCACTGAAATACCCGTTCTTTGATCTCTTCTGCTCGAAATCCGGTTTTCTCAGCGATTGATTTTTCATCCCATTGCTCAAAGTAATACAATGAGAGCAGTTCGCGACATGCATCGCTATGCATCTTCATGAATTTTGACAGTTCCTGCAATTTTGCTTCATGCGCCTTCAGGTCTTCCTCTGCTCCGGTGGAGGAAGACCCATTTTGCTGCGGCCGCCTTTTTTTCCACAAACGCTCCAAAGCTTCCATGATAAACCGGTCAGAAGGCTGCCGCAGTTTTTGGGTTTGTACCGCCTGCCAGTATTCAATCACGGCATCTTCCAGCACCTCCCGGATCGCATCATCAGAGGCACCATCCGGTAACATATAATTGCGGGCCGACAAATAATTTTGTTCAAAAAGGGCAACGAGCGCTTTCTCCTTGCCGCTCATTACCTGCTTCATTACCTCTGCCTCATTCCATCGAAACCGTCTGAACATTTCTCAAGGATTGATTTTAAAATAAATTGTAAAATATTAAAAAATGTTAAACTTACGTCAGTGCAAAAATAGAATGAAAAAAGTACCCGTTTAATTCTCCTGCATTTCCCACTCCGGAAACCACCAGAAATATCCACCGGTACGCGACCGTTAATGCTGACAGGTCATTTTGACGGGTCAGAGGGCAGGCACAGAGTTTGACTTTTATAAGGCATAAAAATCACTAAAACAAATGAAGTTATGAAAATATTAAAGCAGATCTTTTTACTGACAGTGGCCGCCCTGCTAGGCGGCTTTATCTCTGTCGGGATTTATCGCTTCCTGGCAGATGATCCTATGATGGTGAATTCTGAAAATGCCATTCCTGCAACCCCGGCCAGATATGAGGTGAGAAACATTACTGTACCAACTTTTGACTTTGCCGATGTTTCTGAAAAAGTGACGTCAACGGTAGTGCATATTATGACCCGGTCAACCGCAACCAATTACCGCCACAGCAATCCATTCGAGTTTTTTGGTACGCCCCACCACAATATGCCAAGCATAGGTTCCGGGTCAGGGGTCATCATTTCTGAGGATGGATTTATCGTAACCAACAATCACGTTATTGATAATGCTGATCAGATAGAAGTCGTGCTTTCTGACAGGCGCAGATTTGATGCTGAAGTGATAGGGCGTGATCCATCTACTGATCTTGCGCTGCTTAAAATCAAAACCACCAACCTGCCTGCGATTGATTTTGGCAACTCTGACAAGGTACGGGTCGGTGAATGGGTATTGGCCGTAGGCAACCCATTTAATCTTACAAGCACTGTGACGGCAGGAATTGTAAGCGCTAAGGCACGAAACATAAACCTGCTTGGAGGGCAGGGCATCGAATCATTTATTCAAACCGATGCAGCCGTTAATCCCGGTAACAGTGGAGGCGCTTTGGTTAATACCAGGGGTGAGCTGGTGGGCATCAATACCGCCATTGCTTCCAGCACGGGCCAGTATACCGGCTATTCCTTTGCGGTTCCGGTGAATATTGTGAGCAAAGTAGTGAAAGATATCAGCGAATTGGGTATGGTACAGCGGGGATATATCGGTGTCAGCATCCGGAATGTAACGGCTGAACTGGCACGTGAAAATGACCTGCAACGGGTGGAAGGTGTTTTTGTGGCCGATCTTGCTGAGAATGGCGCTGCAAAAGATGCCGGTATCCGGAAAGGCGATGTTATCCTGAAGGTGAATGATTTTCCTATAAATACAGTACCTGAACTTCAGGAAACGGTAGGTATGTACCGTCCCGGAGACCAGGTAATGGTAACGCTGCTGCGGGACGGACGGCAGAAGGAATTGAAGGTGGTCCTGAGAAATGCCGATGGAGAAACTGCCTTTCTGCCAAATGATACAGAGCGGTTGAATGCTGCCCTCGGTGCAACATTCGAGGATGTAAGCGACAAGGATAAACAGCGCCTCTCCATTCGTCAGGGAGTGAAGGTAAGCAAATTAAAAAAGGGTGGCTTAATTGACCTTGCAGGCCTTGTCGAAGGTTTTGTCATTACAAGAATTAACAAACAGGAAGTAGCAAAAACCGATGAGGTAGAGCGGCTGATAAAAGCAAGTGATGGCGGAGTATTAATAGAAGGATATTATCCAAATGGCGCCAGAGGAGTTTTCGGATTCACACTTGATTACTGATTTCACAAAATTCTATTATTTCCAAAATTCAAAAGCCCTGGAAGATCTTCCGGGGCTTTTTTTATCCTGATTCAGGGCTTAAAATTAGCTGTAACAAATTGAGCTTAGCTGCCAGCGCGAAATAGTTTTAGCCTGGTTCACGCCATCCATTTGTAATTTTAAAACCTGGTAGTTGAATTATTAACTATTCCAATATTCTCAACGAAGTTATGCTTTTATGAATACTATCCTTTTGGGCGATTTAGCTTGCATATTAGGCGTTAGCATCTATAAATGCGACCAACCAGAAAAGCAGGAAGATCAGACCTATCAGCATAATAACAACACCAATTATTCCCAATCCAATAAAATCAAAAAGGACGGAAACAATGAGACCAACAATGATCAGAACAATGGCTACATATAAATATCCTGTATCCTGTGCAGCAGCTTTCCCTTCAGATGGTGTAATGTGTTGCACTTTTTGAGCTAATCGAACAGGAGCTTTTAAAACGGTTCCTGCTGTGGTTTCTATTTTGTCCTTGCTCCTCCTTGTTTTTGGGGATTGTTCTTTACTGCCAGTTCTGTTTTTGTTTTCTTTAAGGTGCGGACCTTCCAAATAAGGCGTTCTCTCTTCGTTCATGCTAATTGCCTCTGCATCTCTTCCCTGCACAGGTTCCATGAATTGCGATTTCTGAATGTCGGGTGAACTGACTACGGTAAATTCATCTCCACCCGGAACGTGGGATGATTGCAGCTTCTGCTCACTTGAACAGGAAGCGAGGAACAGTACTAACATCAGAGACAAAGAAGTCAACAAACGTTTTGGTAAAATTGTGTGTGCCATTTTTTCCATTTCTGCTAAATTTAATTTTCATAAAAGACACCTAATGGATAAAAAAGGTTTAATAATCTTTCACCTTTCAGGGTAGAATAAAAGCTAAATGCAATGTGCCCATATTCGCCTCAAGCCCATCACTCCTGCGATAGCGGGCATACCGAATTTCCACGCTCCGGAGCCGGAGCACGCTTTCTCTTAACTTAAATCGAGCGAGGCCCCTGAGCGGAGCATAGCGGGCAGCCATTCCCATCTTGCGGCTGCTAAAGGATGACAGGTCAAAATCCGATGTATAAAATTCCTCACCCTGTAAATGAGCAGCAAAGGGCGCAAAATAGTCTGAGGCATGTTGGTTATGGAAACGGTAAAATGGAAGCAGGGCGAAAAATGGTGAAAACTTTAGCGGAGTTTCCAGCCTTGCCGTATGCGCAATGATGCCAAAATCATCCGCATAGAACCGGTAATAACTTCGCAGCACCAGCCAGTCCGTTACGAAGTAATTCAGATGCAATCCAACAGGATATTTCCAGCGGCTTTCCGGCAGTTTTTCTATACGCGCCATGTCCTCATTTTCGAAATAAACACGGTGAAATGGCGTGGAAAGCAGGCCGTGCTGGTATACAAGTTCTGCTGTTGCCTGTGCTTCCATTCTGCGGTTCAGCACTTGCGAAAATCTGACGCTGACACTGTATGACCTTCGCTTGTCAGTATGCACTTGCTGAGAGGCTACAGTCCGCAACTCCTCAGGAAAGATCAGCACCCAGGTATCCAAAAAAACCTGCGCACCAACCATAATTTCACGATTTTCATTTTCAGACATCTTGCTCCACTTTCCGCCTGCTGAGGTAGACAGGTAATCTGATTCAATTGATCCTCCGGCATTTAAACCATAGGTCATTTTACGTTTTGGAATGTCCTTTTCATATCCAAAATACATTTCCACGTGGTTGTCCTTGCGGGAAGCTGAAGAAATCCGGCTGTCAATCCTGTCAGTGGAAGCTGAAGTGTAATGGTTCATGCCCAGGTCAACTGAAATGCGGGTAACCGAATCAACCGGTACGTTTACGATGATGCGCGAGGCGATATCCTGAAGTTCCTCTGTGCCGGTGCCTCCCGTTACCGCAGAGTGATTTCCGTCCTGCTCATAATAGGATAAGAGAAAATGCGCATCCACCGGCAATGATGGCCGGAGCGAATCCAGAGTTGAGACCGGAATGGAGTCCGGCAAAGGCTGCTGAGCTTTGATGCTGACGCAGCTTCCAGTCAACACCGCGAGGATAAGGATCAGTTGCAGCCGCATCCACCACCGGTTTTGCCACCATTAGCACCTGAAGCGCCTTCCCGGTAGCCATCCACCTCAATTCCAAACAGCTCTGACTCCCGGTTTTGCAACTGCATGTCTTCATCATTCAAATACTGCTTTTGATACTGCTTCACGGGTTCACATCCGGCAATAAAAACCAACATTAAGATGCTGAAAACATATTTTAAAATTGTCATACTGCGCAAAATATTTAATTCCAAAGTGTCAAATCTTTTTAATCTCTAAAATTAAGATTTTACAAAAACTTCCATTTAATTATTTAGTTCAATCATTAAATTTTTACTGTTTATCTTTTTTTTGATAAAAATGAAGTTGAAGATTTTCGGAAGTATAGGTTTTGCCCGCTTCGTCAATTACCAGGCATTCAATTCCATTTAACTGATTTATTAATTCAATTCCTTTTTTTCCTAAAACAAAAACGGCTGTTGCCAAAGCATCTGCGAGTTCAGCATCAGCACAGACCACCGTGACGCTCGCAATGTCCTTTGCCGGATAACCGTTTCGCGGATCGATTATATGCGAATATCTTAATCCATTGCAGGTAAAGTATTTCTCATAATTGCCAGAAGTAACCACCGCCATATTATTCACCTGTAGCCATCCAAATATTTCATTATTTTTTACCGGGTTTATAATGGCCACTTCCCATGCAGTTGCGCCCGGAGCCGCTCCCCAGGAGATGAGATCACCCCCGGCATTCACTATTCCCGAACTGATTCCCGCTTGCTTCATTTTTTCCCTCGCGCGGTTGGCTGCATAGCCTTTCCCGATTGCGCCAAAGCCAATTTTCATTTCTGCCTTTGGAAGAAAAACTGTCAGTGCTTCAGCGTCTGTTTCAATTTTCATGTAATCTATGTGCGAGACAGAGGCGGCTACCTGTGCCGAATCCGGAAGTTCATGTTCTTTTCCATCAAACAAATACAGCGGCCCGGCAGCGGAAAATGTAATATCAAAGGCGCCCTGCGTCAGAGCAGAAACTTTCTTGCTTCGCTGAATCAGTTGCAAAAGTTCCTGATTTACTACAACAGGTTGGATGCCGGCATTCCGGTTTATATTACTGGTTTCCGATCCGGGATTCCATGAAGAAATGAGCTGCTCAATTCGATGTACTTCAGCAATGCCGCTATCCATAGCCGCATAAGCAATTGTCGAATCTTCACTCACTGCCGTAAAGCTAAAGCTGGATCCCATCAGGATCACGGTTCTGGAATATTCCTGTGTAACCGTTTGCGTTTTCGCCAGGAAAAATCCGGCAAAAGCAATCCAAAGAAAAAATGTGGATGTTAAAATTTTACCAGACATAGCGCAATCCCGCATTCGCTCCGAAATTTGAAATCGTATGCCGTTCATGGTATACTGTGGATTCCACCGGAGTGATGATGAAAGTCTTGTATTGAGGCCTGAGATTAAACATCAGGTGCGGGGCAATCCGAAACTGTGCATTCAGCCCTATTTCCCAACAAAATTTATTTCCGAAACGATTGCGCCCGGGATAAATGGTTTTTATTGAAAAAATGCCTCCGGCCAGGTGCGGACCAAAAACGAAACCGGGCTTCGAAATCAGATCGTATTCTGCGATAATTCCAATATCCAAAAATTTCACAGCGCTTCGGGAAAGCGAATCACGAAGAAATTTAGGCGGAGCGTCTCCGGTCTTGCGAATCTCGTCAATGAAAAACCACGTGTGGGAAGCGCCAATTCCCGTCCTGAATTTTCCTATCCGGTAAAGAAATGAGGCTGTGGCCGGGACAAAAAGCGCTAGCCTTGTTTCATCCCATCCTAAATTATTGCGTAGCGATTGATCAGAAGATCCATGATTATACAACCACCATCCCGCTGCCATTCCGCCTGAAACTTCTATGGAAAAAGGCTCCGCTGGTTGTGCATTAAGCCCGGAAGATGGCCAGCAAATCAAGAGCAAGATGGCGCAATAAGCTTCCGGCCAGGGTAAAAACGAAATCCGGCCCATTACGATTTCAGCAATAATCTCAGGTGAGCAATGTAACCCAGCGCTCCGCCCTCCCGAAAACCGGTCCGGGCCAAAACCTGCCCGTCCTCCCCTATCAGCACCACCAGAGGAAAAATTCCTTCAGGATTGAAGTTTTTAGCCAGCAAACCATTGGCTTCCGACTGCTCCCTGGGCAGCAGGTTTTTGCGGTTGCGGGGAAAATCAATTTCAAGCAAAACCAGGTTTGCGGCCGCGAACTCATTGAAAGCTGCATCCTCAAATACCTCCTTCTGAAGCCTCATGCAGGGCTTGCACCAGTCAGATCCTGAAAAAACCATCATCACAGGTTTGTGCTCTAGGCGGGCTTTTGAAAGTGCTGATCCATAATCAGTGAACCACAGGCCACCCTTCAGCGGTGGCTGACCGGTAAAGGCAATGGATATGAAAAAAACGGAAATGAGGATAAATAACCTGCTCAACCTTTTGGGGTATTTTAGTAACAAATGTAGCTATATCAGGAAGTAACGCAGGTTGTGCCGGTTGAAATTTTTCGGAGCGGGCCAAACGCCTGATCACGAAGGTATTTCCGCAGATAGCATTGCATCACTCAAATGGTACCTCAACCCTGCTCTGATCCCAGGCCAATTCCAGGGACAAGTTATTATTATCCTTAAAAGAGATAGTGAACTGTTCAACCACCTCGTTGCTTCGTTGTACCGGTACTTTCACTTCAAGCGCGTCATACTCTGCCTCCCTGCTTGCCACCCCGTCAAAATTCACTCCCCATGAGTATTGCATCGTGTTGAAAATGACTGTCCATGATTTTTCCCCCGGAATGGTCCATAGCGTATATTTTCCGGCAGGTAAAGTTTTCCCGTCTATCGTCAGGTCCTTATTGGTTTTGAAAGTAGTCGCCTCATTTGCCCCGGTTCTCCAAACCTGGTCGTAAGGCACAAGCGATCCGAAAATTTCCCGGTCTTTTTTATAGGGGCGGTTATAAAAAACCTCCAGTTCAAGGTCGCCCTGCTTATATTCCACGGTCTCCTCCGGGCTGCTTTGCTTGGTATTCCATTGCATATACTTATACCCGGCAAAGGCCAGCACCACCAACGCAAGGATTACGATACCAGTCCACTTTAAAATTTTCATACAGTCTGTTTTTATGATTTTGGGCTGTAAAGTTAAGGCTTGGCTGGAAACCCGCAAGGGTGCTGAGTTCTGAAGCAAGGCCACCATTTACACCTGTATTGGCCAGGTTTTATTTTATTGATTTAGGAATTTAACGGTACCACGGGTTCACTATAGGTGAAGTTAATGATTAAATTTCAACCATGGAATTACTTTTCGTTTGTTTCAAGTAGCCAATTAAATACATTAATGTGTTTTATTCCGCCTCGGTTTTGAATCTGTCGTAATTAAATATTCTAAATCATCAAAACTTGCACGAATTGCAAGTTTTGATGATTTAGTTGGTTTTAGCAATTTGTTTATGAACCATTTGACCACAACGTTTCACGTATATGGCAACTACGGGATTTCGAAACCGGATTTGTGTCCGCCTAACGCAAAGTTTATTTATTGAGTGAAGGACTTAACTAATTATTCTACCCAGGACATAAAAAAAGGATTATCAAAATTATTGAATTCTCAATGAAAGACCACCACACACAAGCGCTCCGCCTCCGAGTCCAATTTCCATGTTTATTCCCACCAAATCTGCGAAGTAGTATCTACCACCAATTGCAATACGAAACGCAACTGGCAATGGCGATTTAACCTCCTCATCAAATTCCTCATTTGGATCATTGGTTTTAAACTTGAATTTCGTGCTATTGTAACCTGCGGCCACAGCACCATAGAAATCAAAATTATCGCTGTTTCCAAAGTGAATACTAAAGCGAGGCATAATTCTCAATCTTGGAACTGAGACTTCATAAGTGTATGTCTCAAATTCGCCAAAAGAATTAATTGATGATTCCTCGTAGCTGACAACCGTATTGGTGTAGTTCACTTCCAAACCGATTCCAACATCATCAGAAACCATATATTCTCCTCTCATCCCCATTGGACCTATACCTCCAATTTCTACGTTTTCCTCAGATCCGGAATTAGCATAGGTGGTTTCAACCACTGATTTGAAAAGGTTAGGAAAACCATAATATACATCAACCGCAATATTTCCTTCCTCCAACGCTTGTGCATTACCTTTGCCTGGAAAGGTCATAACTGCAAGCAAAGCCATAATTAGTAATCTTGTCTTTTTCATAGTCTTTTAAATTTTTTTTAATATCGCAATATACAAAGTTGGGGCATACTTATTCAGTAAATTATCGTGTTAAATTGTATATTGCTGTAATTAAGGCTATAAAGAATTATTTTCAACGTTTTAGAATGCAAATATTTATTTCCGTGCAGATAGTTTTGTTTCATTCCAAAGTCTTTTCAAATGTCCAATTAACGTATCCCTACGGCAAACTCCAACCTGGCGCGCGCATCTGTTCCTCCCTCACGCCAGGCTAGTCTATCAGCTTAATCTGCTTCATTGATGTAGTTGATGACACTGCTGCATAACCAATATCAAAAGATTATGCGGAATAATCTAATCAGGTATGACCGGCCAATGGCGCCCATCTAAACTCCTTGAAACCATCCCTGGGCGGATGTAGCCCCACCAAAGCTTCATGCGAACCAATCCAAAACCAGATCATCTCCTCTCCTTCCTTTATTCCCAATGCTCTGCAATTATATCCTATCCTCACTGAGAATATCGGTTTTGACGCGTGAACTTGCTTAAACCTTAATTTTTCTCAAAGGGATTCTTCTTCCATACCTGATAAATTTTTCGTGCCTCCTTCTGCACTGAGGTAGGAAGTTTATCGAAGGCTTTTCTAAATTTAGTGGTCGTGTAAGAGACCACTACCAATCCCCCTTTTTAGTCCTACCGGAACGATATTCAGCCAAAGCATCTTCAGCAAGCTCAGCAAGTTCTGACTGGGTATTTTTTATGGTCTCGTCCCACCGTAACTCTTCCTCGATCATCCTCGCAAGAGCTTTCTGCTGATCCTCTGGAAGAAGACCGACTTTCTTTATAATCTGTTCAAATTCCTTTGTAATCATGTGCCTGTTTTGTTATCTGAATACGAATTTACCGGTTATCTGCTAAAAGTTACACATTGCAAAAATCCCTCGGCTGCAGGGGCAATTTCAACCTCTTTGTAAGCTGGACTGCCTAAGCAATTGGCGGTATTTTACCCGTTCCAGGTTCATGTATAACTTGTTGTCGCCAGGTGCTTTTTGTAGCAGGTATTTCAGCGCAGTGGTCTTGCCCACCCTGCGCATACCGGTGATTACGGTAATCTGCCTGTTGGGCAGGTGATTGGATAAAGATTGGAAAAGTTCTCTGCTGTGCATAGTTTTAAACCGTGTCCTCCAAGTTACTATATGTCAAGAAGAATGACAAATAGTTGAACTATTTGTCAGTGGGGTGGGCAGGTTTTGTGTGGGGAGAAAACATACGTGAGCCTCCTGAGCCAGCTTAGGCTACCAAGCCAGGTTATGCAACTTTGAAAAAAGATGTTCACATCCACGCTCAACCTTACATCCGTAGCGATTGTGACACTGCCAGAACATTCGAACTACAGCAGCGCTTGCCCAGAAAGCCCACTGAAGGTTTTGGATACTTTATAATCCTGCCATGCAATAACAACAGCCAGAGGCTGCAAAACGTAACTGTCACTTCGCTGGAGCCAAGCAACTGGTGGGGGGCAAACACTAACCCCGGTTAAGATTAGCTCATTCTTCGTTCGGAATATTCTTTTCCTTGCAATATTTTTCAATTGCCGTATCGCTATCAAAGTAATCGTCACAAATTTCATCAAGTTCCTTTTCTGTGGATTTGTAGTAACGTTCTTGACCAGTCATTAACTTATCAACTTGCTCGATAAATGTTTCAAATTCCTTATTGATTTTGCATAGTTTATCAATAGTCTTGAAGTCCAGATCTCTGTACTTTGGAGGAAATAAAATTCTACTTTGATAAGGGTTAGCATTCAATTCGATTAAGCCAATCCCGAAAGATTGGCTTAATCTCTCCATTTCATCCCACAAGCTGTCACCAAATTCAAACGCGACCAAGTAACCGTAGTTTGCCCAGCTAGAATTTGAAACCGCCTGAAAGAAAGCCTTTTTTAGTTCTGAATCGCTATTTATTTCCTTTTTTATCTCGTAGGAACTGAGTTTAAAGGTATCAACACGGTTAATTGATTTTAAGAAGTTCTGACTAACTTTGGTCTGTAAGTTCATGAATTTTATTCCAACCATGTCGGGGTGGGTCCAAATATGATTATTGTCCTTCCCATATTTTGATTGTTCATGAAAAATGGTCTTGGAATAAACTTTTGTGTTTTTCAGGTAACTACTTAATAATTTATGTAAATCTCTTTCATCATATGTTTGGGACTTTACAAGCTTTTTTGGCGTAGCAAACTCTGTTGCATCAGAAAGCATTTCAATTCCAATATCCTGTTCATTTACGGTAAGATAGTAGGAATAGGTTCCACCTTCTTGTTTTATTCTTTTTACTCTTGTATCACCTGCTCTAATAAAGTCTCCAAGTAATGCTGAAATGGTTGATGCTGGTGTCTTCGCTGTTCCGAAGTCGTAATAGTTGTTCTTAACAATATGGCTGTAAACTTCCATATAGTTTGTGAGAACAACGATGTCGTCCAAACTCTTTAAAATGGCTTCTTTTATTGTCATAATCTTTTCGTTTCAGGAATTACAAACTCCCTGTAAGAGGCTTGAACCGCCTTTTAACTTTATATGCCTTGATGAACTGGCCAATTGAGCAGGCTTTGCAGACTTTCAAAAGGTGCTTGATGTTTTTTCCTTCTTCCAATTCATTTCACAATCGAAACCGCCATATTCGGATTGTCGGGGTTCACATCAATTTTCTGTTTGGCCGGGTATACCACCAAATCCATGTCGTCAATAGGAATCGTTCCCAAAAGCACTTCATTTCCTAAGACCAATGCACCCGCAAAACAACTACGGTTTTTGAATTTAATCTGTACAGGCCCTACATAGCTGCAGGAATGGCGCTTGCCGTCAGCCGTGGTAACTTCACGTTTTTCCAATTCCTTTAATTCAAGTTGGATAACGATGTGCTCAGGTAAAACCAAATGAAGTGCATCTGTATCTACCAGTGCCTTCACCTCAATCCCTTCTAAATTTAATCCCTAACTCGGAATAATTTTACGTATTAGGTATAAAAAAACCGGCAACTATCACA